>JBCBWF010000423.1:0-4347 GCA_039817245.1 Pseudomonadota bacterium
GCGTAGCCGCCCCCCGCGGCTCCCCCCTTCATCCCGAAATTCGGGCCGAGCGACGCTTCGCGGATGCAGATCGCCGCGTTCTTGCCGATGGCGTTGAGCCCGTCGCCGAGGCCGACGGTGGTGGTGGTCTTGCCCTCGCCCGCGGGCGTCGGGTTGATCGCGGTCACCAGGATGAGGTTGCCGTCCGGCCGGTCCGCGAGGCTCTTGATGAACGCATCCGAGACCTTCGCCTTGTCATGGCCGTAAGGCAGCAAATGCTCGGACGGAATACCGAGGCGCGCACCGATCTCCTGGATCGGTTTCTTGTTGGCTTGGCGGGCGATCTCGATGTCGGATGCCATGGTCCCTCCCAGGAACATCTGGTCTGCTGTTCTTGGTATACCAGTTTGTGGTATACCACATGCCGCAGTGAAATCTGTCAACAGCTTTCTGTTGTATGGCGGGTGATTGCTGCGGCGCGAAAGATCCGGATTGCGGATTTACTTATCACTATCCGCATATTACGGACGATCAGGCGGGGAACGCACGTTCAAATCTTGCGGCGCAGCACGCCTTAGCGCGCAACGCCCAGGTCGGTGGCGGCCGCAGCGGGCTCCGGTGTCGAACCCTCAGCTGCCGAGGCGCGTGCCGGGCGCGATGCCGGCGGCGGCGGCCCATTCGGCGGAGGCGATCTTGCCGCCGCCCTCGGGTCGAACGCGCTTTAGCAAGAGGGCGCCTTCGCCGGCTTGCACCAAAACGCCGTCATCGGACACGGAGACGACTTCGCCGGGCGCGCCCGTGCCGCCGGGGGCGGGGCGGCAGTCGTAGACCTGCAGCTCGGCGCCGGCGAGCGTGGTCCAGGCGCCCGGCTGGGGGTTGCAGCCGCGGATGAGGTTGTAGACATCGGCCGAGGGCATGGACCAGTCGATGCCCGCGTTCTTCTTGCGGCACCAGCTCTCATAGGTGGCCTTGCTCTCGTCCTGCGCCATGCGCGGCGGGTTGCCGGCGCGGATCAGCTCGATCGCCTCCAGCGTGGTCTCGATGCCGAGCGGGAAGATCTTCTTGAAATAGACGTCGCCGAGCGTGTCGTCCGGCCCGATCTCCACCTCGCGCTGCAGGAGCACATCGCCCTCGTCGAGCCCGTCATCGGGGAAGAACCAGGAGAGCCCGGTCTTGGTGGCGCCGCCGATGATCGGCCAGTTGATCGAGGAGGGGCCGCGATGGAGCGGCAGGAGCGAGGGGTGAAAGCAGATCGAGCCGTGGGTCGGGATGGAGCGCGCGGCCTCCGGCACGAAGATGATCATATAGGCCATGACCATGAGATCGGCGTTGAGCGCGCGCATCTCGGCGAGCACCGCCTCGTCGGTGTAGTTGGGCGGCTGGAAGAGCGGCAGGCCGTGCTCGAGCGCGGCCTCCTTCAGCGGATCGACGGGCCGGCCCTCCTTGTCGGGCGCGGTGTAGACGCCGACGACCTCGTCCCTGCCGGCTTCCAGGATCTTCTCGAGCGCCGCCTTCCCGAAGGCCTGCTGTCCGTTCACGATCAGTCGCATCCGCGTCCCCCATTTCCGTTGTTCTGGTTTTGCTTGTGGTCGTCGTCGTGGTGGTCAGGCCGGCAGTCCCGCAAGCGGACTGTCGGAGATCTCGCAGCTGCGCTCGGAGGCCGACCAGACGCCGCCGCGGCGGTCACAGTCGAGCACCGCCTGCTCGGGCTGGACGCCGGGCACGTAGAGCAGCCCCAGCACGATCGCGCCCATGCCGAGCATGATGGCCAGCATCAGGGTGCCGTTCTCCGGCCCGCCGTCGCCGGGCCCGCCATTGTCAGGTCTCTGGTCCAACCCATCTCTCCGTCGCCGCGCTGCCGCGCCCACTCGGGCAAACGCGGCGCCCGGCGGGGCCGCGATGCCCGGGGCGCGGATTGTCAGTGGGCAGTGTCGGCAAGGTCTCCTTCCAACGCGTGAAGCCTTTCGAGCATCCGCGCGCGTTTCGCGCCGCTCGCGCCCGGGGCCGCCTCCAGCGCCCGGATGGCGTGACGGAGGCATTCGCGCGCACAAGCCTCGGCAGAGAGGGCATGCGGATCGCCCGGCCGCCAGCCCTGCGCATGGGCGAGCGCCTCCGCCATGATCTCCGGCGCATACTCGTCCGGCTCGCCATAGGGTTCGCGCTCACGCTCCATAGGCCTGCCACTCCCTTCTGGTCTCCCGCCGCATCGATACGATGCGGCAGGTATCGTCGCGCATCGTGTAGGCAACGAAGATCAGACGATCTCCGAGAAAGCCCTGCGCGTGGTGCCGCGCCTCGCCCGCCACGATCACGTCGTCGACGAAGCGCGCGCCGAGCCAGTCGAAGCGGCGGGTCTCCGCGACGTTGATCCCGTGCTTCGAGCGGTTCGCCTCACGCTGCGCCTCGTCCCACGCGAAGTCCAATCGTCATTCGGCGGCCTTGGGGAGGTCGCCGATGGCGCCGGAGCCGGCGATCTCCTGCAGGTCGGCTTCGGAATAGCCGAGGACGTCGCGCAGGATCTCTTCGGTGTGCTCGCCGAGGAGGGGCGAGCGGACGACATCGACCGGGCTGTCCGACATCTTGATCGGGCAGCCGACGGTCAGGTAGTTGCCGCGCTCCGGATGGGGCACGTCGACGATGGTGCCGGTGGCGCGCAGGCCCTCGTCCTCCGCGATCTCCTTCATGGAGAGGATCGGGCCGACGGGGATGTTGAGCGGGTTGCAGATCTCCATAACCTCGAACTTGGTCTTGGTCATGGTCCACTGCTCGATGCGCTCGAAGATGGCGTCGAGCTTGTCGAGCCGCTCGGGCGGGGTGGCATAGCCGGGGGCGGTCTTCCACTCGGGCTCGCCGATCACGTCGCAGACATGCTCCCAGACTGCGGCCTGGGTGATGAAGTAGGTATAGGCGTTGGGATCGGTCTCCCAGCCCTTGCACTTCAGGATCCGGCCCGGCTGGCCGCCGCCGCTATCGTTGCCTGCGCGCGGGGTCGCCTCGCCAAATTCGATGCCGGCGCCGAACTGGCTGTACTCCTTCAGCGGGCCCTTCTCGAGGCGCTGCTGGTCGCGCAGCTTCACGCGGCAGAGGTTGAGCACGCCGTCCTGCATCGGCGCGAGCACCTTCTGGCCGCGCCCCGACGTCTCCCGCTGGAAGAGGGCGGCAACGATGCCGAGGGCGAGGTGGAGCCCCGTGCCGCTATCGCCGATCTGCGCGCCGGTCACCAGGGGCGGGCCATCGAGGAACCCGGTGGTGGAGGCGGAGCCGCCGGCGCACTGCGCGACGTTCTCGTAGACCTTGCAGTCCTCGTACTTGCCCGGCCCGAAGCCCTTGACCGAGGCCATGATCATGCGCGGGTTGATCTCCTGGATCCGCTCCCAGGAGAAGCCCATGCGGTCGAGCGCGCCGGGGGCGAAATTCTCGACCAGCACGTCGCATTCCTGCACGAGGCGGGTGAGCACTTCCTTGCCCTTGGGCGTCTTGGGATTGAGCTCGATGGAGCGCTTGTTGTGGTTCAGCATGGTGAAGTAGAGGCTGTCCGCGCCGGGCACGTCCACCAGCTGCTTGCGCGTGGCATCGCCCACCCCGGGCCGCTCCACCTTGATCACATCCGCCCCCATCCAGGCGAGGAGCTGGGTGCAGGTGGGGCCCGACTGCACATGCGTGAAGTCCAGGATCTTGACGCCTTCGAGGGCTTTCATGGGGGTGTTCCTTCTATCCGGTGCGGGTCCGTGCCGCTGAAGAAGCTCGCTCAAGGAGGTCCCGGATCAAGTCCGGGACGCACCGGGGCTGCCGGAACGCCCGGATCCCGGGCGCCGCGGCGGCCGCTGGCGTCCCGGGCCGCGACCCGGGACCTCCTGGACCGCGTCACTTGTACATCGTCTGGGCCTTGGTGCCCGGGGCGTATTCGTTGGGGTCGATCCAGACGTTGACGACGGCGCACTTGCCGGTGGCGGCGATCGCCTCGCGGGCGCGGCGCATCGCCGGCTGGATCTGGTCGGCCTCGCGGACCTCCTCGCCATAACCGCCGATCATCTCGCCGAACTTCGAGAACTCGACATCGCCCAGCTTGTTGCCGATATCGCCGCGGTTCTGGCCGTACTTGGCGATCTGGCCATAGCGGATCTGGTTCATCGCCGAGTTGTTGCCGATGACCGCCAGGAACGGCGCACCGAAACGCTGGGCGACCTCCATGTCGAAGGCCGTCATGCCGAACGAGCCGTCGCCGTAGAGGCACATCACCTCCTTGTTCGGATGCGCCAGCTTGGCCGCCATCGCAAAGCCGGTGCCGACGCCGAGCGAGCCGAGCGCGCCCGGGTCCATCCACTGGCCGGGCCCGCGCGGGCGCACGGCCTGCGCCGAGATCGTCAC
>JBCBWF010000302.1:0-6364 GCA_039817245.1 Pseudomonadota bacterium
CCAGCGTCGTGAACGGGGCGGCGCGCGAGGCCTCGAGGGTCAGCGCAACATCCTAGCCGTGCCGCGCGATCATCGCGCGCCACAGCCGCGGCGCGATATCGTCTGGCAGCCGCGCCTCCGGATCGCCGAGCGACGGGCCGTGCAGCCCGGTCGCCTCCTCGATTTCCGGCATGGTCATGCCCTGCGACAGCGCGAAGGCCACGGTCGTCGTGGTGACGCACACATGATTGGCCATGCCCGCAAGCTTGGCGTCTTCCGTCCGGTCGTGGGTATCCATGGTCCTGTCGTCTCTCTGCAACGCGCCCTAATCTTCGTGTTAACCCAAAGAGCGCAAAGCATCTACAATATAAGTGCCGCTGAATGGCCCAATATGCGACGCGCGCCGCAAGTAATAAAACAAGATTGTTTCGTGGGTGACGAACAGTTGCGCAGCCTGGTGCGGCGCGCGGAGGGAGAGTCGGCTCATGCTTTTTCGCGCAGCGGCGGTATTGTGGGTGATCTGGGGGGCCGTGCATGTCTTCGCCGGCGCCATCACCCTCTATCAGATCTCGGCCGATGACGTGGCGGGCGCCGTGGGCGGCATCGCCTCGCTGGTGCCGCCGGAGACACTGCAGATCGCCTATCCGGAGGCGGTCGTCGCCCTCCTCTGGCAGCACGGCTGGAACCTCGGCTGGTTCGGCCTCGTCACGCTGATCGGAGCGGCCTTTGTCTGGCGCGGGCACCGCTTCGCGATCGTCATGGTGTCGCTGGTCGGCGGGCTCGCCGATCTCGGCTACTTCCTCGCCATCGACCTTGCCGGTCTCGCGGGCTTCCCCGGGCCGCAGATGACCTGGATCTGCGCCGCCGCCATCGCGCTCGGCATCGCCGGCCTCCTGCAGCAGCGCCGTGCCGCAGCCGCCTGAACAAATCCCATGCTGAGAGGCCGTGAATGATCCGCCCTGCCGTGCTCCTGACCGCCACCCTCCTGCTTACCGGCTGCTTCGAAGAGGAAAACGAGGACAAGGCCGATATCGAGCCCCCCATACGCGGCCTCGTCACCACGCTCGTGCGTGCCGTGGAGGAGACCACGGTGCGCCGCTATCCCGGCGTGCTCGAACCCGGTGAGGTCAACATCCTCGCCTTCGAGGTCGGCGGCCGCCTCGGGCGGGTCGATCTCTCGGTGGGCCAGCGCGTGAAGGAAGGCGAGGAGCTTGCCCGCCTCGACTCCGAGCAGTACCGCACCACGATCGCGAACCGCCGCGCCGCCGTGGAGCGCATGCAGGCCACCCTGCAGCAGGCCGAGGAGGATCTCGCGCGCTCCGAGCAGCTTCTGCGCACCGGCGCGGGCACCCGGGTCCGGCGCGACGAGGACCGCACCGAGGTGCGCGAAACCCGTGCCGAGCTCGTGCAGGCCGAGCAGGACCTCGCCGAGGCGGAGGAGGATCTGCGCGACACCGTGCTCACCGCCCCTTTCGACGGCATCATCAGCGCCGTGGAGGTCGAGTCCTTCGAGACCCTCTCCTCCGGCCAGGAGGTGATTTCGGTCTATCAGGCGACGAAGTTCGAGGTCTCCTTCTCCGTCAGCTTCGACGTGGTCGGCCGCCTCGTCGTCGGCACCCCCGGCACCGTCCGCCTGTCCGACGATCCGACGATCGCCCTCGCCGCCGTGGTGAGCGAACTCGGCGAGCGGGCGGACACCGTCTCCTCCTTCCCCGTCGTCGTCACGCTCACCGAGACGCATCCGCTCATCAAGGCGGGCATGGCCGTGGAGGTCGCCTTCGAGTTCGCGCTGCCCGATGCGCGCGGTTTTCTCATCCCCATCACTGCCGCCATCCCGGAGGGGCAGATCCCGCCCGGCGCGGGCCCGGCCGCGGTCCAGCCCGTGCCCGTCTTCGTCTTCGACCCCGAGACCAGCACCGTGAAGCGCCGCGTCGTTACCTTCGCGGGCCTGCGCGGCAACCAGTTCCTCATCATCGACGGTGTGGAGGAGGGCGAGCGCATCGCCAGCAAGGGCGTCTCCTTCCTGCGCGAGGGCATGACGGTCAAGCTGCTCGACACCGGGGAGTAGACCCATGGACTTCCTCACCCGCTTCGGGCTCGAGAAGGCCCGCTTCACCGCGCTGACCATGGTGGCGATCCTGATCGTCGGGATCGCTTCCTATCTCTCGATCCCCAAGCGCGAGGATCCGGAGATCACGATCCGCATCGCCGTCGTGCAGGCAAGCTTCGACGGCATGGCGCCCGAGCGGATCGAGAACCTCATCGCCATCCCGCTCGAGCGCAAGATCCGGGAGATCGGCGAGGTCGAGGATATCGAGACGATCATCACGACCGGCCAGGTGCTCATCAAGGTCCACCTCTACGACCTCGTCTATGGCAGCGGCATCGAGGACGCGTGGGAGGACCTGCGCAACAAGATGAACGACGTGGCGGCGGAGCTGCCGGACGGCACCGAGGGCCCCTTCGTCAACACCGACTACGGCGACGTCTCCATCGCCACCATCGCGCTCACCGGGGACGGCTTCAGCCTCGCCGAGATCGAGGATGTCGCGGAGGATCTGCGCACCGATCTCTTCCGCGTGGACGGCGTCACCAAGGTCACCTTCTACGGCACGCAGGACGAGCGGATCTGGCTCGAGGTCGACACCGCCAAGCTCGCCAGCATCGGCGTCCAGATCGAGCAGCTCCTCGCCGACCTCACCGCGCAGAACGTGATCCTGCCCGCCGGCGAGATCGATGCCGGCGGCACCAGCATCGTGCTCGAGGCCAATGGCGATCTGGAGACGGTCGACGAGATCCGCGGCGTGCTCACCACCGTCGACGGGCTCTCCGGCTATGTCCGCCTCTCCGATCTCGTCACCGTGCGCCGCGGCTATGTGGATCCCAAGGAGACCCCGGTCTTCTTCAACGGCCGGCCTGCCCTCGTGCTCGCCGTCGAGATGGCCTCGGGCACCGATATCCAGGATCTCGGCCTGCGGCTGCAGGACCGGCTCGTGGCCTTCGAGAACAGCCAGCCCATCGGCATCGACCTCGAACTCTCCACCTTCCAGGAAGAGAACGTCACCATCGCGGTCAACGGCGCGCTCGAGAATGTGGGCCAGACCTTCATCGTCGTCTTCCTCGTGATGCTGCTCTTTCTCGGCCTGCGTCCGGCCGGGGTCATCGCCTGCATCGTGCCCTTCACCATCTGCTTCGCGCTGGCGGGGATGACGGCGATCGGCGTGGATGTCGAGCAGGTCTCCATCGCCGCCGTGATCATCTCCCTCGGGCTCCTCGTGGATAACGGCCTGGTGGTGGTGGAGGATATCGAGGGCCGGATCCGCGCTGGCGAGCCGCCGGAGGAGGCCGCGCGCGATGCCGGCGCGCAGTATCTCGTCCCCCTCGGCGTCGCCTCCATCACCACCATCTCCGCCTTCATCCCGATGCTGCTGATCGATGGTACCGAGGGCGAGTTCTCCTTCTCGCTCGGCGCCGTGGTGGCCACCATGCTGCTCGGCTCATGGATCACCGCGCTCTACATCCTGCCCTATCTCTGCGTCCGGCTCCTGCGCCCCGGCAAGGCTGCGGCAAAGCCCCGGGGCCGCTTCAACCTCATCCGGCTCTACGGCGCCCTCACCCGCCGGCTCCTGCCCTTCGGCCTGCCGATCGCGGTCCTCGCCTTCGTCGCCGTCGGCTTCAGCGCCACGCAGTTCGCCAAGCTCAAGCCGGAGATGTTCCCCTTCAGCGAGCGCGCCGACTTCCTGATCTACATGGACCTGCCGAAGGAGGCCGCGATCTCCGAGACCGAGCGCATGGCGCTGCGCGTCCAGGCCTGGCTCGGCGACCGCGAGATCAATCCCGGCGTGGTGAACTCCACCGCCTATGTCGGCGACGGGGGCCCGCGCTTCAATCTCGGCCTCGACCCCGCCGATCCCGACCCCGCCAGCGCCTTCATCGCCGTCAAGACCCGCACGCTCGCAGACGCCATCGAGACCGGCGAGCGCGCCAGACGCGTCTTCATCGAGACCTTTCCCGAAGCCCGCTTCCGCGTCACCCGCCTGCCGCAGGGCGGCTCGGAATCGGGCGTCGTCGAGGTGGAGATTTCCGGGCCCGACGCCGAGACCCTGATGGCCGCCGGCGCCGCGCTCGAAGCCGCCTTCGCCGAGCTCCCCGCCATCGTCAAGAACGAGAGCGACTGGGGCAACAAGGTCCTCAAGGTTACCGTCGATGTCGCGCAGGACAAGGCGCGCGAGTTCGGCGTGACCTCCGAGGACATCTCCGAGGTGATGGACGCCTACTTCTCCGGCACGCGCTATTCCACCTTCCGCGAGGGCGATGAGCAGATCCCCATCGTCATGCGCGCCGATGCCGCCAGCCGCGACAGCGTGGAGGACCTCGCCAACCTCTCCATCGCCACCGGCGGGGAGGTGATCTCCGTCGACCAGGTCGCCGCCTTCGAGCCGACGCTCGAATACTCGGAGATCCGGCGCGAGAACCAGGTTCGCCGCATCGTCGTCTCCGGCAAGAGCGCTGCCCTCTCCGCCGAGCAGACCCTCGCCCGCATCACTCCCGCCATCGAGGCGCTGGCGCTCGGCCCCGAATACGAGATCTTCATCGGCGGCGAGATCGAGGACAGCGCCGATGTGCAGGGCCAGATCGGCGGCAACCTGCCGCTCGCCCTCGGCGTGATGCTCGCCGCGCTGGTCTTCCAGTTCAACTCGATCCGTCGCTCGCTGGTGACCCTGCTCACGATCCCGCTTATCGTGATCGGCGCGCCCTACACCATGCTGGCGCTCAACCACCCCTTCTCGTTCTTCGCGCTTCTGGGGCTCATGTCCCTGATGGGGATCATCATCAACAACGCTATCGTGCTCATCAACCAGATCGATATCGACCGCGAGACCATGGCGCTCGACGACGCCATCGTCTCCGCCTCCATGGCCCGCGCCCGCCCGGTGCTGCTCACCTCGCTCACCACGATCTGCGGGCTCATGCCCATGGCGCTCGCGGGCGGCGCGCTTTTCGAGCCGATGGCGGCGATCATGATCGGCGGCCTGCTCGCCGCCTCGCCGGTCACGCTTCTCTTCGTGCCTTCGCTCTACCGCCTGCTGATGCGCGCCCGGGGCCGGGCGGCGCGAGAGACCCGGCAGACACCCGCCATGGAGGCGTCGTGACGGTCGCATGTCGCGGCGCCTCCGCGGCCCGGCGCACCAGCCCCCCGCGCCGGGCCGCCTTGCTCGCCATCGTCGTCGTCGCAGCGCTCCTCGCCGCCTGCAGCACCGCCCCGCGCCTGCCTGTCGGGGAGGAGCAGATCGCAGGCGCCGCACCCCGCGGCATCACACAGCCCGTTCGCTTCTGGGGCGACAGCATCGGCGAGGAGAGCCGCGACACCATCCTCGCCGTCGAGGTCGTCCGCGCGCGCCAGGTCCATCGCGAGCGCCTCGCCTCCGAGGAGCCCTTGCGCGAGACCATCCTCGCCCTCTCCGGCGGCGGCGCCGACGGCGCTTTCGGTGCGGGCCTCCTCGCGGGCTGGACCGCGCGCGGCGACCGGCCGGAATTCGACGTGGTCTCCGGCGTCAGCACCGGCGCCATCATCGGCCTCCTCGCCTTTCTCGGGCCGGACTACGACACGGCCCTCGAGCGCTTCTACACCACCTACGCGACAGACGATCTCTTCACCGCCAGCCCCTTCGCCGCGCTCAGCGGCGGGCCCGCGCTGCTGGATGCCAGCGGCTTCAACGCGATCGTCGATGCCTTCATCGACGATGCCGTGGTGGCCCGCCTCGCCGAGGAGCAGGCGGCCGGGCGCATCCTGCTCATCGGCACCACCAATCTCGACGCGGCCCGCCCCGTCATCTGGAGCGTCACCGACATCGCCGCCAGCGGGCACCCGGAGGCCAAGGCGCTGATCCGCGACGTGGTCCGCGCCTCCGCCGCGATACCCGCCGCCATGCCGCCCATCGTGATCCCCGCGGTGCTGCCGGACGGCACGCGGCGCGACGAGCTCCATGTGGATGGCGGCGCCACCCAGCAGGTGATGCTCTTCAGCCCGGAGCTTCCCATCAAGGAGGTCGACGCGGTGCTCGGCACCGAGATCGAGCGGACGATCTACATCATCGTCAACAACGCGCTCTCGAAGCCCTATGCGCCGGTGGATCTCGGCGTGCTCTCCATCGCCGGCAAGGCGGTCTCCAGCCTGATCGGCGGCTCCGGCAGCGGCGATCTCTACAAGATCTACGCCATCGCCGAGCGCGACGAGGTGGATTTCAACGTGACCTGGGTGCCGAAATCCTTCGACCGCGAGCCTGAGGAGCTGTTCGACCCGGCCTATATGCGCGCGCTCTACGATCTCGGCTTCGAGCGCGGCCTGGCGGGGGATGCCTGGCGCAGCCACCCGCCCTTCTTC
>JBCBWF010000131.1:0-11867 GCA_039817245.1 Pseudomonadota bacterium
ACGCCTTACCGGCGCGCTCCTCGACCGCCTCACCCACCAAGTCCACATCCTCGAGATGAACTGCCAGAGCTACAGGCTCAGCCAGAGCCGCGCGCGAAGAGCGGCAAAAACTCCTTGATCCCAGACACAAAAGCCGGCCCTGACGGGCCGGAGCGCCTTGGCACGCGCCAGCTATTTGGGGAGCGCACGCGCCAAGGCGCTCGCCCATGGCCACCGTCTGCTCTCAAACCAGAGTGGCCGGATTTTGCGCCGCCATCCTGGCGGGTTTTCCCGCCGTCATTGACACCCATCTTCGACCAAGCGCCGTTAACGTGACACCACCATCTCGACATGTCGGTCGGCAGCCTGATCGAAGGCATCGTGCTGCATAGCTTCGAGAGCAAGGCACCGTTCTCGGCCAAGACGCTCGCGAAGATCGAGCGGCTTCGCGACGTCTACGACCTCGATCTGACAGCTGCGGACAGCCACTTGGAAGAAGACGAGCGCTGATCGAAGCCGTTCTCCCCTTCCTCGCATATGCCGTCGCGCTCGGCACCGCTGCCGCGATACCCAGGCCGGGCGCCGCTGCCATGGTCGGCCGTGCCCTGGCGATGAGGTCCGTTTCCTCGCTTCCGTTCATGCACCGTGCAGCATCGGGTAATCTGGGCTCCAAGCCGAGCTCTTCTGCGACGCCAGAGTCGCGCACGGCGTTGTGGCAGATTGCGTCACGCTCGGCCCTATGCGGCCCTCCGACACGGTCAGCGATGCTGCGTTGCGGCCGACCGAAGCATCCGTTCGTTGACCGCGCAGCATCAGCGGCGCCCACAATGACGCAGTGCGCACTTTCGGACCTGCGGCGAGAGCCGGCTCTTAGTGTCGCTCAGAAAGGAGTCCCCGTCTTATCTTGCGCAGACTTCGCGCTTCGGCTTTGGGGAACCTCAGCATGACCGACCCATGCGCCCCTTCTGGCTAAAAGGGCGAGTGGGTTGGGCGGTCTTCACCAGAGCAGATCCTCTCTTCGAGGCGGCTGTGCCCCGGCCCGGGTCACTGCGACGCCGGCAGCGGCCACCCCGAACACCAAGGCGGCTTCGAGCGTCTCTTGATCGACTGATGAGATACGATCGATGCACAGCGCTCCAGCCTCCTGTAGTCTTGCCAGCAGGCCCGCGTTGAAAGTGTCCCCGGCGCCGACGGTATCGACGACCTTGACTGGCTTTGCTGGTGCGGAGACTTCCACGCCGGACGACGTCATCGCGGCTGCCCCCTCGCTCCCCATTGTCGCAACGGCGAGGGATGGCCCGAGATCGAGGATCGATTGCATCTTGCTCGCAAGCGAGGGCTTATCGGGCAGGAGCCAGTCCATATCTTCGTCGGAGATCTTCACGATATCCGAGCGCCGCATCATCCGATCAAGGCGTGCACGATACGCCCCCTCGTCGCGCACGAACGCAGGCCGCACGTTGGGGTCGAGCATGGTGACACGACCCTCTCGCTCTCTCTCGTGCAGGGTTTCCATGGTCTGGGCGCAGGGGTCGCTTGCCAGGCTGATCCCGCCGAAGAAGAGGCTGGTCACGTCGCGCGGCAGGGCCGGGATCTCGTCGATCCTGAGCATGCGCATGGCCGATCCTTCGTCATGAAAGCTATACTTGGCCTGACCGTCAGTGAGAGAGACGAAGGCAAGCGACGTCTTGCGATCGGTCATCACCGAGAAGGTCGTGTCGACCCGATCCTCGGTCAGCCGGTCTCGGAGCATCCGGCCGAAATCGTCCGTCGACAGGCCCGTCAGCAAACCGGCCCGGACCTCGAGGCGGCCAAGCGCGATCGCCGTATTGAAGACCGCACCGCCCGGATACGGCACGAAGCCGGTCCGGCCATCGGCAGTCTCGGCGGGCAGCATGTCGACGAGCGCTTCACCGCAGCAAAGGATCATCACGCCACTCCCCAGCTGCCATTGCAGGGAAACGCAAGCTGGCGCCCCGATACGACGTTGCTGCGGCGCGAGACTGCAATCCGCATCATCACACCGCGCTACCCTCGGCCACATAGATGCGGAGCGCAGTACCGGTGCCCTCGCACCAGATCGTTCGAAGCCAGCGCTCGAAGGTGGCCGCAAAGGCCGGCTCTTTGGCGAGCGCGCCATAGATCCCGCCTTGGTCGAGCCAGGCCGAGGGCTGCGACCTGGCGCGGATCGCCGCCTGGCTGAGGCCCTCCCAATTCGGGTCGTTCGGTGCGATCACGCTGCCATCCTCGCGCGTGCCGGCGCACATCCGAGCCCAGAGTGCCTCAACCAGGCTAAGCCCCTCGACCGCGCCGCCCGCCGTCAGCGCATCGCGCAGGACCGGCAGCACAAAGCCCGTGTGGCGGGAAGACCCATCGAAGGCGACGCGACGGGTGGTGTCGCGGATGGCAGGGTTTGCGAACCGCTGCTCGATCAGTGCGGCGTAGTCGAGCGGTGTCATCCCGGGCACCGACGCGACCTGAGGCACGATCTCCTCGCGCTGGACCTTTCGGAAGAAGGCCGCGATCTCGGGATGCGCCATGCAGTCGGCGATGGTGTCGAGCGACAGGAGTTCACCGGCATTGGCGAGCACCTGGTGGCCGGCGTTCAGAATGCGGATCTTCATGGTCTCGTGGTCGTGCACCCGGTCGGTGAAGGTGGCGCCGGCTTCCTCCCAAGCGGGCCTTCCGGCGCAGAACGCATCCTCCATCACCCACTGGCGAAAGCTCTCGTGCGTTACGGGTGCTGCATCGAGGATGCCGAGGTCCCTGGCCTTGGCGATCTCGTCAGCACCGGTCGCGGGCACGATGCAGTCGACCATGGAGTTCGGGAACGTGCAGTGCGTCGCGATCCACTGCGCAAGATCAGGATCGCTGAGGTCAGCCATCGAGACGACCGCCGCCCGCGTGATGTCGCCGTTGCCACGCAGGTTGTCGCAGCTTTGCACCGTGAAGGGCCCGTGGCCCTGTGCACGCCGCCGCCCTAGGGCCGCGACGATGGCGCCGAAGGCGGTGCGCGGGCTTGAGGGATGACCTGCGTCGAACACGATATCGGGGTGGACGGCGTCGAAGGCCCCCGTGGCAGGATCGACGTAGTACCCGCCCTCTGTCACCGTCAGCGACACGATGCAGATCGACGGATCGGCCATCCGATCGATCAGCGCCGCATTGTCCTGCTCGACCGCCACGAAATCCACCATGGCCCCGCAGATCTCGGCCGAGGTGCCATCCGGACGCAGCTCGATCAGCGTGGTCAACCAGTCCTGCGTGCCGAGTTTTTCGCGCATCCCCGCATCGCTCGGACGCACGCCGGCGCCCACCACAGCCCAGTCGAGGGCGCGCCCCTGTTGCATCAGGCGGTGCAGGTACCAGGCTTGATGGGCGCGGTGAAAGTTGCCGACGCCGATATGCACGATGCCGGGCGACAGGTCCGAGACGTCGTAGCGCGGCGTGGCGATGGTATCGGGCAGATCGGACAGGGTGGCTCGGCTGAGCGGGACCTGCCGGTCAGGCGTCAGCTCATCCATTGGCCGCCGTCCACGTTGTAGGTCTGTGCCACGACGTAGCGGGCCTCGTCGCTGGCGAGGAACACCGCCATGCCGGTCAGATCCTCGGGCGTGCCCATACGGCCGAAGGGGACGGCCGCACCGACCTCCAGCTTCTTCTGGCCCAGTGCCTTGCCCTCGTAGCGGGCGAAGAGGGTATCGACCCCGTCCCAGTGCTCGCCATCGACCACGCCGGGCGAGATGGCGTTCACGTTGATGCCGTGGCGGATGAGCGCGAGCCCGGCCGATTGCGTCAGGCTGATCACGGCGGCCTTGGTGGCGCAGTAGACCGCGACCAGCGGCTCACCCCGCCTGCCTGCCTGGCTCGCCATGTTGATGATGCGCCCCTGGATATCCTCGGCGATCATGTGCCGGGCGACGGCCTGCAGCGTGAACAGGCTGCCGGCGACGTTGACGGCGAAGGCGCGATCATAGTCCGCACGCGTGATCTCGGTGACAGGCGCGGCGGTGAAGATGGCGGCATTGTTCACCAGGATGTCGACCCGGCCCATCGCGGCGATGGCGGTGTCGACACCCGTCTCGATCGAGGTCTGGTCGGTCACATCCATCTCGATCGCGGTGGCCGCATCGCCGATCTCGGTGGCCGCCATTCGGGCCCGCGCGACATCGATATCCGCCAGCGCCACGCGCGCCCCTTCACGGGCATAGGCGCGCACGAAGGCAAGCCCGATACCGCGGGCGGCCCCCGTGATCAGCGCCGTCTTGCCTGTCAGCCGCATCACGCGATCCTGAGGCCCGCCGCGTCGAAGCGGTAGATCTGGTCCGTGCGCGGCCTCAGCGTGATCCGGTCGCCGTGGCGCAGACCGACCTCGCCCGGCGCGCGCACGGTCAGCGTCTCCCCCAGACCGGTGTCATGGACATGCAGGAAGGTATCGGAGCCAAGATGCTCGGCCACGCCGACGATGCCCTGCCAGGTCCCATCATCGGCCACGTCGATATGCTCGGGCCGAATGCCGATGGTGTGGGCGTCGTGCTTGGCGGCCTCCGCCCCCTCGATCAGGTTCATTTTCGGGCTGCCGATGAAGCCTGCCACGAACAGATTGCGCGGGCTGCGGTAGAGGTCGAGCGGGCTCCCCACCTGTTCGATGTTCCCTGCGCGCAGCACGACGATCTTGTCGGCCATCGTCATGGCTTCGACCTGATCATGCGTCACGTAGATCATCGTGGTCTTCAGCCGCTCATGCAGCTCGCTGATCTCGAGGCGCATGCCCACGCGCAGTGCCGCATCGAGGTTGGACAGCGGCTCGTCGAACAAAAACGCCGCGGGCTCGCGCACGATAGCGCGGCCGATGGCGACGCGCTGGCGCTGTCCGCCCGAAAGCTGCCCCGGCCGCCGGTCGAGGTAGTCGGTCAGGTTCAATGCCTTGGCTGCCGCCTCGATCCGGCGCTCCTGTTCTTCCTTGGGGATGCCGGCCATGCGCATGGGAAAGGCAATGTTCTTGCGCACGCTCATATGCGGGTAGAGCGCGTAGGACTGGAAGACCATGGCCAGGCCACGCTTGGCCGGCGGCGTGTCCGAGGCGTCGGTGCCGTTGATGCGGATGACCCCGGAGGAGATATCCTCGAGCCCCGCGATCAAGCGCAGCAGCGTGGACTTGCCACAACCCGACGGGCCCACGAAGACGCAGAACTCGCCCTCCTCGATCGTCAGATCCAGCGGTGGAATGACCTCGACCGGGCCGAAGCTCTTGGTCACCTGTTCAAGCGTGATCTTGCCCATGGGGTCGCTCCTTTACTTGACGGCGCCGAAGGTGAGGCCGCGCACGAGCTGTTTCTGGCTGAACCAGCCCAGGATAAGGATCGGCGCTATGGCCATGGTCGAGGCGGCGGAGAGCTTGGCGTAGAACAGGCCCTCGGGGCTGGAGTAGCTGGCGATGAAGGCCGTCAGCGGCGCGGCATTCGCGGCGGTCAGGTTCAGCGTCCAGAACGCCTCGTTCCAGGCCAGGATGAAGTTCAACAGGACGGTCGAGGCGATGCCGGGGATCGCCATGGGCGTGAGCACGTAGAGGATCTCCTCACGCAGCCCCGCGCCGTCCATCCGCGCGGCCTCCAGGATCTCGCCCGGGATCTCGCGAAAATACGTGTAGAGCATCCAGACGATAATCGGCAGGTTGATCAGCATCAGCACGACGACCAGGCCCGCGCGGGTGTCGAGGATGCCGAGCTCGATGAACAGCAGGTAGATCGGGTAGAGCACGCCCACGGCCGGCAGCATCTTGGTCGACAGCATCCAGAGCAGGATATCCTTGGTTCGCCGCGACGGCACGAAGGCCATCGACCAGGCCGCCGGCACCGCGATGATCACACCCAGGATCGTCGAGCCGCCGGCGATGATCAGCGAGTTCATCAGGAACTTCATGTAGTCCGACCGCTCCTGCACCACCGCGTAGTTCTCGAGCGTCCAACTGAAGTTCAGGAACAGCGGGGGGCTCGCGATCGCCTCCGCCTCGGTCTTGAAGCTGGTGAGGATCGTCC
The DNA here is from genome assembly GCA_039817245.1 of Pseudomonadota bacterium. GTDB lineage: Bacteria > Pseudomonadota > Alphaproteobacteria > Rhodobacterales > Rhodobacteraceae > Thermohalobaculum. The sequence continues at coordinate 6,018 of JBCBWF010000131.1, forward strand.
AGAGGATCGGGAAGAAGATCAGGAGCCCGATAGCCCAGGCGAGGGCGGTGTTCAGGACCTTGCGGCGCGGGGTGACGGCGCGTGCCATGGGTCCCTCCTCAGCGATCCAGGTTCTTGCCGACGATCCGCATCAGGAAGATCGCGACGATGTTGGCGAGGATGATGGCGTAGACGCCGCCGGCGCTGCCGAGGCCGACGTTCTGGCTCTCCAGCACCCGCTGGTAGATCAGGTAGGTCAGCGTCCGCGTGCCGAAGGCCCCGCCCGTGGTCACGAAGATCTCGGCGAAGATCGAGAGCAGAAAGATCGTCTGGATAAGGATCACGATAGTGATCGCGCGGGAGAGATGCGGCAGCACGATGTAGCCGAAGCGCGCGAGCGGCGAGGCGCCGTCCATCTCGGCGGCCTCCAACTGCTCGCTGTCGAGGGATTGCACCGCGGTCAGCAAGATCAGCGTCGCGAAGGGTAGCCACTGCCAGGACACGATCATGATGATCGAGGCGATGGGTACGTCGCTCAGCCAGGATATCGGCTCGGCCCCGAACAGCTGCCACAGATGCGCGAACAGCCCGTTCGTCGGATCCATGAACATGTTCTTCCAGACCAGTGCCGAGACGGTGGGCATCACAAAGAAGGGCGCGATCACCAGGATGCGGACGACCCCCTGCCCCCACATCGGCTGGTTGAGCAGCATCGCGAGCAACACGCCGAGGACGACGGTGATGAGCAGCACACCACCAACGATGATCAGCGTGGTCTGGATGCTGGGCCAGAAGGCGCTGGACGAGACGAAACGCACGTAGTTGTCGACGCCTGCCCAGCCGAGATCGCCGCCCCTGAGCGGCAGGTAGCGCCGGAACGAGAACCAGAGCGTCATCGTCAGCGGCACCAGCATCCAGCCGAGTAGCAGAATGACGGCCGGAGTCATCATGAGGCGTGCGGCAGACCGGGAGTGTTGCGTAGCCATGGCGCAAGACCTCCTCGTTCAAGCAACAAGGCCTGTCTTCAGGGGTGTCTGTCGGGCGGTGGCGGGCGGCGTGGTGATCGCCGCCCGGGGCGGGGGCTCAGTAGCCGGCCGCCTCCATCTCTTCCTCGGTGATCGCCTGCGCCTTCTCGAGCGCCTCCTCGACCGACTGCTGGCCCGCATAGACGGCCGAGAATTCCTGGCTTATCTGGCTTGCGATGCCCGCGAATTCGGGGATCGCGGCGAACTGGATGCCCACATAGGGCACCGGCTCCACGGTGGGATTGTTCGGATCGGCTGTGAGGATCGAGCGCAGCGTCATCTCGGCGAAAGGCACCGCCTGATACTCGGCCGTCTCATAGAGCGAGCTTCGCGCGCCCGGCGGCACATTGGCCCAGCCCTCGTTCTCCGCCACCAGTTCGATGTAGGCCTTCGACGTCGCCCACTCGATGAACTGCTTGGCTTCGGCCTGCTGCTGCGTGCCCGCCGGGATGGCCAGCGCCCAGGCCCAGAGCCAGTTCGACCGCTTGCCCAGCCCGGTATCGGGCGCCAGCGCGAAGCCCACGCTGTCGGCAACGGTCGAGTCGTCCGCGTTGGTCACGAAGGACGCGGCCACGGTAGCGTCGATCCACATCCCGCACTTCCCCTGCTGGAATAGCGACAGGTTCTCGTTGAAGCCGTTGGTGGCATAGCCGGCCGGGCCGCTCTCGTTCATCATCTCGACGAAGAAGGTGAGCGTGTTGTTCCAGGCCTCGGTATCGAACTGCGGCCGCCAGTCCTCGTCGAACCAGCGCGCGCCAAACGAGTTCGCCATGGCGGTGATAAAGGCCCCGCCCTCACCCCAGCCGGCCTTGCCGCGCAAGCAGATCCCGTTGATATCGGCATCGCGGTCGGTCATCGCTGCCGCGGCGTCGCGCACGAAGTCCCAGGTCGGCGCCTCGGGCATCTCCAGCCCGGCAGCCGCCATCAGGTCGGTGCGGTACATGATCATCGAGCTCTCGCCATAGAACGGCGCGGCGTAAAGCGTGCCGTCATGGCTGAGACCGCCTGCCATCGCGGGCAGGATGTCGTCGACGTCGTACTCGGCCGACAGGTCGTCGAGCGGCACGAGCCAGCCATTCGCGCCCCAGATGGGCGTCTCGTACATGCCGATCGTCATGATATCGAACTGACCACCCTTGGTGGTGATGTCGGTCGTCACCCGCTGGCGCAGGACGTTCTCTTCCAAGGTCACCCACTCGACGCCGATGCCGGTCTCGGCGGTGAACTGGTCCGTATACCCCTGCATGCGGATCATGTCGCCGTTGTTCACCGTCGCGATCGTGATCGTGCTGTCCTGTGCGACCGCGGTTGCTGCGCAGAGGGTAAGCGCCGTCGTTGCGCCGAAGATGCGCCTAAGTGACATCGGTTTTCCTCCCCAGGAATGTTTGTTGATCGCAGCTAGACGTACCGATGCGCCCTCGTCAACGCTTTTCTTTACGCGCGTAAGCTTTCAGGCTGATTTTCGCATCACCAGCGCACCGTCGAAGAGTGTGGATAGCTTCGTTGTCGGCCGTTGGCCCGACTCGACGATCGACAGGAGGAGGTCGAGGCTGCCGCTCGTGATCGCCTCGTAGTCCTGAGCGACCGTCGTGAGCGAGGGGCAAGTGAACTTGGCGTAAGGGTGATCATCATGGCCGGCCACGCGCAGCGCATGTCCATGGCCAATGCCGACGCGAAAACCATGCTCATAGGCCGCAGCGAGGACACCGATGGCGAGACGGTCGTTACTGCAGAGGATGGTATTCGTCGGGAGAGTGCGCGCGGCCATCATGCGACCGGCCTCGGCGAAGGCCACGCCCTCGAAGTCCCACCCGACCCCTTCGGCGGCGAGGATCATCGGCTCCTGACCCAGCGCCCGCATTGCCGCTTGGTAGGCGGCACGTCGCTTGTTGGCATTGGGATTGGGCGCATGCCTCATTTCAAAGAAGGCGGGCGGCTCTCCAGTCCTGAGGATATATTCAACAGCGATACCAATGCTTTGCTCATTATTAGAGCCGAAGAACGCATCGCCTGCATCCTCGACGTCACAGTCGAAAAGCACCGTCTGCACGTCGCGAGCGAAGGCTTGCAGATCCGCCGTCTTCGAGCGGCGTCCCAGCGGGGCGAGCAGCACGCCGGCGGGCCGGATGGCCCTCAAGCTCTCGAGGTTTTGGATCTCGCGTTCCGGGTCACCATGCGAACTCAGCAGGATCGGATTGAAGCCGGACGCTGCGCAAAGCGGCTCCAGCTTGCGGGCGACCTCCGCGAAGAACGGATCGGCGAGGTAGGGCACCACGATCCCGATATTCCGCGTCAGGCTCCGGTTCTGATTGATGGCGTAGACGTTGGGTGTGTAGTCGTACTGCTCAAGCGCCGCCTCGATCCGTTCGCGCGTCGACTGACGCACCGAACTTGGGTCGTTGAAGTACTTCGAGACGGTCGGGCGGGAGATGCCGCTCAACGCCGCGAACTCCTCCATCGTTCTCACCCGCATCTGTCACATTGCCCTGGCTGACCCGGTTCCGAAACTGGCAGCGAGAGTCAAACAATAGCTTGCGCGCGTCAATTGTGAAAAGTACACGCGGGGGCATTTGCCGAGAGGTCCTGCTGGTCTGACGGCTCAGAGCCGGTGCGTCATCGGATTTCGTTCACCTAAAGGCGATGCTCGCCAAGCAACCTGGCGAGCCATGGCGTCGTGACAGAGTCCAAAGGTATGTCGCTCAGGTCGGGTCTGGCCCATCGCCCTAGAGCGGAGTCCCATCAGTCTGGATCATAGCCGCATGCGTTGAAGTAGTTTCGGCACTCTGCCGGGGTAAAGAGATCGACGATGCGGCCGATGGCGGACCATAGGCCGTCTACGGTTCGCTCGGCGGCCTTTCGGAGCAGGGCCTTCAGCCTGGAGAAGGCATTCTCGATCGGATTGAAGTCCGGGCTGTAGGGCGGGAGGAATAGGAGCTGCGCGCCGGCCGCCTCGATCAGCGCCTTGGTTCGTGGGCCCTTGTGGCTCGACAGGTTGTCCATGATCACGATGTCGCCGGGACGCAGATCCGGCACGAGCACCCGCTCGACGTAGGTCTCGAAGGCGACGCGGTTGATCGGGCCGCTCAGCACGAAGTGTGCCACTATGCCGCGTGTCGTTAGGCCGGCGACGAAGGTGGTCGTCTTCCAGTGGCCATGCGGCATGCCCATACGGAGCCGCTCGCCGCGCAGGCACCGGCCATGGGTGCGGGCCATGTTGGTCTTCGCCCAGGTCTCGTCGATGAAGACCAACCTTTTGGGATCGAGGTCGGGCTGGCTGTCGAACCAGTCCCACGGCTTTCTCAGCACGTCCGGGCGGTCCTGCTCGCTGGCATGCGCGGTCTTTTATGGGATGGCCCGCCCCTCGCCGTTGATGGGGTGGATGCCCCCACCAGACGGCTTCGCAATGTGCCAAGCTGGCATCGCACGCAGCGGCGAAGCGTGAGAGCGCTCCCGGGCTCGAGCACCGGGCGCACAAGGGGCTCAACAATCGTGCCGAAAACAGCCACCTGCCGTTCCGATCTCGGGAGAAGGTGATGCGCGGTCACCGCTCGCCCGGCGGGTTGCAGTGCTTCGTCTCCATGCATTCGGCTGTGCGCAACCGCTTTGTCCCCTCCAGTCGCCGCCGCTTCGCTCAAGCCACTCGCTACCATCGCCTCGAAGCCTTCGGTGTCTGTGCGAAGCCTCCGGCATCGCCGGCGGAAGCAGGCGCGAAACAGCTGCCCACACTTCCACGCCGTTAACGTGACAGCTGCAGTTGCAGACGTTTGCCATGCTCGCTTGTGCGGCTTCATGGTGCGCAGAGAATGGCGTCGGAAGTCTTGGCTGCGTTCCCTGCGTCAATGGAGGTCGAATGGATCGCCGCCTAATCCTGGAGCTGCTTCCCGGAATGGCGTTCCTGCTAGGGAACGCCATCGGCGGGCTGCTTTGGGCGGCGGCAGTGGCGATCGTTGCGACCGCGCTAGCCGTCGGGTTGCGGTGGCGATGGGATGGCCGCACGCCTTGGCTAGCGGTTTCGACCCTCGTGCTAGCCCTCGTGCTGACGGGCTTCGGCATAGCCTTCAACGACGAGACATTCGTTCTCATACGCCCGACAGTCGGCGCCCTCGCTTTTGCGGCCATCATCGGCGTCGGCGCGCTGGTTCGGCCGAGCCTTCTGCAAAGAACGCTCGACTACCGTTTGCGGATCGATCAGCAGGGTTGGCGCGTCCTGCATCTTGCATGGATCGCGCTCGCCCTGCTTTCAGCGCTCGCCAACGAGATTGCCCATCGGGCTCTCACCACCGATCAGTGGGCCATCTACAACGTCCTGTCGGATCCTGCGCTAATCGGGTTGATCTGGGTTGCGACAAGATCGGTCGCCAAGCGCCACTGGATTGAGGAGGCGGATGCTTAGGTGCCGAACGCGACACCTTCCCCAGGCAACGCCCGCGCAGCAACGGCATCGGTCCAGGGGGAACGGCAGAGAGAGAGGGCTAGCCAGTTTGGGCGCAATCAAGCGCGCGGTCATGATCAGACAACCTGAGCATCCTGCTGCTGCGCACTTCCGCGCCCGGCAGTGCGCCCATCGTCCAGCATCGGTTGAAACGAGGCTCGCTCTGGCCATTTTCTTTGAACAAGCAACGCACGCGTATCCGTTAGCCGTCGTCGACGGGAGCGGCCCAGAGCCGCCGTTGGCCCTTCGCGCCGATGCTGCGGCAGCGTCCCCGTATCCTGCCATCCGCGGCATGTGCGAAAACCCCACTGAAGCCAATTCACACTGTGCGGGACGAACCGGCCTTTCGCGGATGCAGCATGATGACTCCGATTACCTTAGGAGTGATTGGCACGACCGGCGACGTCGATGCAG
>JBCBWF010000119.1:0-12442 GCA_039817245.1 Pseudomonadota bacterium
CCTGAAGGCGCTCGTCAGCTACCCCGCGCATCCCGAGGCCTATGACGATCTCGCCGTCGCCGCGATGCTCGGCGAAGCGGGGCTCGCGCGCTTCGTGCCGGCGCTGCACGACGTGCTGGTGGGCGGCAAGCCCTGGGCGCAGGTGCTCTCGGGCGGGCAGAAACAGCGGCTGGTGCTGGCGCGGATCCTGCTCCACCGCCCGGATGTGCTGCTGCTCGACGAGGCCTGTGCGGCGATGGATCCGGATGCGACGATCGAGTTCCACCGGGTGCTGCGCGAGCATCTGCCCGATGCCATCGTGCTCAGCGTGATGCATGAGCATGAGCCGCCGGTGAGCCCCGAGGGCGACCCCTTCTACCCGGCTCTCGTGGTAATCGAGGACGGGGTTGCGCGCATGGAGGCGCTTGCGCCGGCCGCCGGTACCCTGCGATACGCCGCGGAGTGACGGCCGCATCGCCGCGGCCGGGCGGATGAGCGGGGCGCGCGATGGGCGGGACAGAAGGGTTCGTGGCCGATCTCCTCGGCCGCATGACGCTGCAAGAGAAAATCGGCCAGCTCGGCCTCTTCGCCGCCGGTGAGGGCCCGGCCACGGGTCAGGCGGGCGGGCCGGCCCTGGGCGAGCTGATCGCGGCAGGGCAAGTCGGCTCGGTCTTCGGCACCAAGTCCTTCGACACGGTCGCGCGGTTCCAGGAGATCGCGCTCAAGGAAAGCCGGCTCGGCATCCCGCTCCTCTTCGCCGAGGATGTGATCCACGGGCACCGGACGCTCTTCCCGCTGCCCATCGGCCTCGCCTCGAGCTTCGACATGGCGCTGGTGGAGGAGACCGCGGAGGCGGCGGCGGCGGAGGCGGCGGCCGAGGGCATCCACCAGGCCTATGCGCCGATGCTCGATCTCTGCCGCGATGCGCGCTGGGGCCGGGTGGCGGAGAGCCCGGGCGAGGACCCGTGGCTCGCCGCGCGGTATGCCGAGGCGATGGTGCGCGGCTTTCAGGGGCCCGATCTGCGCGCGCCCGGCCGGCTCGCCGCCTGTCTCAAGCATTTCGTCGGCTATGGCGCGCCGATGGGGGGGCGGGACTACGATGCCGCCTCCATCGCGCCGCATGAGCTCTTCGACGCCTATGCCGAGCCCTTCCGCGCCGGCGTGGCGGCGGGGGCGGTGAGCGTGATGGCGGGCTTTCACGCGCTGAACGGGGTGCCGATGCACGCCCATCGCGCGCTCATCGAGGGGTGGCTCCGCGGTGTCTGCGGGCTCGAGGGCGTGGTGGTGGCGGATTACACGGCGATCCGCGAGCTGCAGGCGCATGGGATCGGCGGGCGCGATGCGGTGACGGTGCAGGCGCTGCTGGCCGGCGTCGATCTCGACATGATCTCGGGCGACTACCTCGCCTGCCTGCCGCGCCTGGCCGAGACCGGCATCGCGGATGCGGAGAGCGGGACGGCGGCGAGCGCGCAGGAGATCGTGGCGGCCATCGAGGCGGCGGCCGGCCGGGTGCTGGCGCTGAAGCACCGGCTCGGCCTCTTCGACGATCCCTATCGCGGGGCGACGCGGGCGGGCGCGGCCGCCGCACCGCTCCGGCCCGAGACGCGCGCGCTGGCGCGCCGGGCGGCGTCGGCCTCGGCGGTGCTGCTGGAGAATGCGGGGGCCCTGCCGCTTGCGGAGAGCGGGCAGACCATCGCGCTCATCGGCCCGCTGGCGGATGACCGCTCGAACATGCTCGGCACCTGGGCCGTGTCCGGCGACCCGCAGGCTGCCGTGACGATCCGCGAGGGGTTGGCCGCCTCCGCCAACACCGTGCTCTGCGCGAAAGGCTGCAACCTGGTCGAGGATCCGGCGGTGGTGGACCGTCTCAACTTCGTGCCCGGCACCGTGTCCCCCGATCCGCGGGCGGAGGCGGAGATGATCGCCGAGGCGGTCGAGATGGCGGCGCGCGCGGATGTGGTCGTCGCCGTGATCGGCGAGGCGAAGGAGCATTCGGGCGAGGCGGGGAGCCGGGCGGAGCTGGACATTCCCGCCCCGCAGCGGCGCCTCTTCGCCGCGCTCCGCGAGACGGGCAAGCCCCTGGTTGCGGTGGTGCTCGCCGGCCGGCCGCTGATGCTGGGCGATGTGGCGGCGGCGGCCGATGCCACGGTGCTCGCCTGGTTCGCCGGCACCGAGATGGGCAACGGGCTCGCCGATCTCCTCTACGGCCGCGCGGAGCCGACGGCGCGGCTCGCGGTTTCGCTGCCGGCGCATCCTGGGCAGGTGCCGTTCCATCACGGCGCCTCGGAGACCGGGCGGCCCTGGCCGGGCGAGTGGCGGAAATTCACGACCGGCTATCTGGACTTGCCCGGGGAGCAACACCCCGCGCGCGGGCTCTATCCGTTCGGCTACGGGCTCGCCTATACGCGCTTCGCGCTCGGTGCGCCGGTGGTGGAGCGGGCGATGCTGGCGGGGCCGGAGGAGAGCGTGGCTGTGCGGGTGCCGGTGGAGAACACCGGCGCGCGGGCGGGCACGGCGGTTGTGCAGCTCTATGTGACCGACCCGGTCGCGCGCATCCAGCGCCCGGCGCAGGAGCTGAAAGGGATCGCCCGCCTGACGCTTGCGCCCGGCGCGGCGGGCGAGGCGGCCTTCACGCTCACGCGCGACGATCTCGCCTACAGCCTGCCCCGGCCGGACGGGTCTGTGGAGCGGGTCTGGGATCCGGGCCGCTTCATCCTGCGCGCGGGGCTCAATGCGCGCGACACGGCAAGCGTGGAGGTCGACTGGCGGCCCTGATCGCTCACGGATTGCGGGGCTGCGTGCGCGTCTCGATCAGGATTGCGCGCAGGAGGAGGGCGAGCTGCTCGCGCAGCGCCAGCGCGTAGTTCTCGCCCGACGGGCAGTGATGGGCGTGGGGCAAGAGCACATAGGAGAGCCGGTCCGGCAGCAGCCGGCCGAAGGCGCGCACATCGACGGCGCGGGCCAGCCCGTCCAGCTCGCCGACGACGAAGACGACCGGCTGCGTGATCTGCGGCGCGATCGGGGCCAGATCGTGCTGGGCGTAGTCGGCCGTGGCGCCTGGCACCTCGGCCTCGAGTGCGTCGAGGGCGGGCTGGCCCATGGCCGCGCGCGCCTCCAGGATCGCCTTGCCGGAGACGACGGGGCAGACTGCGAGGATGCCGTCGACATGCGCCGCGCGCTCCACCGCGAGCGCCAGCGCGCCGTAGCCGCCCATGCTGTGCCCGGCGATCACGAGCGGGCCGGCGCCGGGCTCGGGCAGCAGGGCCGGGCGCTGGTCCGACGTGATCCAGTCGAGCACGCGGGCCATGTCGTCGCGATGCGCACCCATCCGGAAATCGCGGCCGCGCCCAGCGCTCTCATTGGCATCGGAGAACCGCAGATCGGGGGCGACCACGGCAAGGCCGAGGCGAAGCGCAGCCTCGCGGATCGGCACCATATGGGGCGACGCCTCGGCGCCGCCGCGGCCATGCGCGAGGAGGAGCACACCCCCGTTGCCGAGGGCGCGATGATCACGCGCGGGGTAGAGAGCGACCCGCATCTGCTCGGCCCCGCGGCCGAGGACAACCTCCTCGACCGTCATCGGGGCGCGGCTCCGCTGGTGGTGTGCAGCGAGGCAGGCGCACTCAACATCTGTGCAAACGCCTGACTGCTCTCACTATATTTTGCGCTGACCTTGGAGCGGGCGATGAGATTCGAACTCACGACCCCAACCTTGGCAAGGTTGTGCTCTACCCCTGAGCTACGCCCGCGTTCCGAGGTGACGGGTGTATTGCAGACTTGGTTGCGCAGTGCAAGCGGCATTTCGCACGGGGTTTCGGGGGCGGAAATCCGCGCCCGCACGGCCAGAAAAGCGGTCCCCGCCGGGGCCTTGGGGCCGCCGGTCCAGCGCGTTTCGACCGCCGGGGCGGGCATCGCCGCTGCGCCCGGTCAGGCCGCTTCTGCCGGCTGCGAGACAAGCTCGCGCAGCAGATCGATCGCCAGACGGGTCTTTTGCGGCAGGAACGCGCGCGAGGGGTAGATCACCCAGGCGGCGGTATCGAACCCGCTGCCGGCGGCCTCGAGATCGGGCAGGAGCTGCACCAGCGTGCCGTCGCGCAGGTCGCGCCGGACCAGCCAGTCCGCCAGCAGCGCGGGGCCGTGGCCGAGCCGGGCGGCCTCGCGCAGGGCGAGCGGGGAGGAGATCTTGAGCGGTCCGCTGATCGGCACCTCCGTCACCGGCGCCTCGGGCGCGCGGCGGAAGAGCCAGCTCGTGCGATAGGCCGCAAGATCGAGGCGGAGACAGGCGTGATCGGAGAGCGCCTCGGGCGTATCGATCGGGCCGTGGCGGGCGAGATAGTCGGCGCTGGCGACCACGAGGTAGCGCGTGGAGGCGAGGCGGCTCGCGACCACATCGCCCTGCGGCGCCGCACCGAGGCGGATGGCGAGATCGATGCGCTCGGCCACCAGATCCAGCGGCGTATCGGTGAGCACGAGATCGAGCGCGACCGAGGGCATGGCGGTGCGGAAGCGCTCGAGCGCGGGCACCAGCACGGCCTGCCCGAAGGCGATGGAGGCGCTGATGCGCAGCGTGCCGCGCGGCTCGGCCGAGACGGAGAGGGCCGCCTCCTGCGCACGCTTCAGCTCGTCCAGCGCCGGTTCGGCAAAGCGCAGATAGGTGGCGCCCGCCTCCGTGAGGCTGAGCCGCCGCGTGGTGCGCTGGAAGAGGCGCACACCCAGCGTGTCCTCCAGCGATGCGATCGCGCGCGACACCGAGGACGGGTCCAGCCCGTGTTCCCGCGCCACCGCGGCAAAGCTTCCCTGACGTGCCACGTCGGACACGAGTTGCAGTTGGTCGAGATCCATCCCGCCACACCCCGAATTCTTAAGCCTCAAAGGGAGCGCAATACTTGCGCGTGGCGTCGACAGATTCCGGCAAAGGCCGGCAGGACCACCAATGAAACCCGCTGCGCTCTCCATGGCAGCGCCTTCTTTTTAGGCGGCGGTGCATACAATGCAAGATAATCTAACGAACCGTTAATACGTTCTCATATTGTTGCAAAGGGACGGGGGTCAGCTTCCCAGATTGGGACCACAGACGAAAACATGGAGCGCAACGGGACCATGGGCGCCGAGTTGTAGGGTCTGGCCGATATCGGCGGAGCGCGACGGGCCGGTGACGAGATTCACCGTGCGCGGGTCGCCGCCGGCGCTGCGCCAGCGCGCCCACATCTCCTCGAAGCCCGCGCAGATGTCGCTTTCCTCCACCAGGACGAAATGGGTCTCGCCGAGGAAGGTGAGCGTCACGGGGTTGTCCGGCCCGCTCTCCAGCAGGAGCGTGCCCGTCTCCGCCATGGCGAAGGGGGCGCGGGAGAGGGTGGCTGGCTCCTCGAGCCGGCCGGTGCCCGTGCTGTGCTCGAGGCCCGCGCTGTCAGCGGCGAGGACACGGGTGAGGGCCGGGTCGGTGCCGGTGCGGATCGCGGCGGGCAGGTTGCGCGCGCGCAGCTCCTCGGCGAGCGCGCGGGGCAGGGCCTCGACGCTGTCGATCCGGCTGACGGTGGCATCGGCCGCGCGGGCTTTCTGGATGAACTGCTCGGTGCGCGCGGCGCCCTCGCTGAGGCTGGCGGCGGGAACGGGGGCGGTCTGGCCGGGGGCTGCGAGCCGGGCGGCGACGGCGGCGGGGTCGGCCCGGCCTTCGCCTGTGCGCCGGATGCGCCCGAGGATCCGCTCGCGCGCGCTCACGAGCGGCTCCCCCAGCGCGCCTGGAAGGTGCCGCCCTGGGGGGCGGGGAAGTCGCGATGCGCGGTCCAGCCACCGCCGAGGGGCAGGCTGCGGATGCGCCCCTGCGCACCGATCCCCGGCAGCCAGGACCAGACCTTTAGGCCCACCGACGCGGCCCAGGTGACGAAGGCATAGGCCGCCGGCCGGGTGGCCAGCCAGCGCCAGGCCGCGAGGCCCTTGCGCGCCGCGCCCGGCGTCAGCCCCTTCTCGAACTCCCGCTCGCGCCAGTGGCGCATCATCTTCGGCAGCGGGATGCGCATGGGGCAGACCGCCTCGCAGCGGCCGCAGAAAGTGGAGGCGTTCGGGAGCTGCCCGCCCTCCTCCACCCCGATCAGCGAGGGCGTGAGCACCGAGCCCATCGGCCCCGGATAAACCCAGCCATAGGCGTGCCCGCCAACGGACTGGTAGACCGGGCAGTGATTCATGCAGGCGCCGCAGCGGATGCAGCGGAGCATGTCCTCGAACTCGCTGCCGAGCATGTTGGAGCGGCCGTTGTCGAGGAGCACCACATGGTACTCTTCCGGCCCGTCCTGATCCTCGGCGCGGCGGGGCCCGCCCGAGAAGGTGGTGTAGACCGTGATCTCCTGGCCGGTGGCGGAGCGGGCGAGGACGCGCAGGATGGTGGCCGCGTCCTCCATCGTGGGCACGATCTTCTCCACCGAGGCCATCACGATATGCACGCGCGGCAGCGACTGGGAGAGATCGCCGTTGCCCTCATTGGTGACGATCACCGAGCGGCCGTTCTCCGCGATCAGCATGTTGGCGCCGGTGATCCCCACCTCGGCGGCGAAATACTTTTCGCGCAGCACCGTGCGGGCCTCGGAGAGCATGTCCGGCAGCTCGGTGAGGCTGCGCTCGGCGGGCAGATGGGTGTGGGCCTTGCGGAACTCCGCCTCCACCTCCGGCACGGTCACATGCACGGCGGGCGCGATGATGTGGCTCGGCCCCTCGCCGCGGAGCTGGATGATGTACTCGCCGAGATCGGTCTCCTGCGGGAAGATGCCGTTGGCCTCGAGGTGCTGGTTGATCCCGCACTCCTCCGAGATCATCGACTTGCCCTTGTTCACGACCTTCGCATCGGCCTTGCGGCAGATGTCGAGCACGATCCGCTGGGCGTCCTCCGCCGTCTCGGCCCAGTGCACATGGCCGCCGGCGGCGGTGACATTGGCCTCGTAGACCTCGAGATACTCGGCCAGATTGGCGAGCACATGGTTCTTCAGGTCCCGCGCGGCATCGCGGATGGTGTCGAATTCCGGCACCTTGGCGCGGGCCTTCGCGCGCTTGTCCACGAAGCCGGACTGCGCATGGCCGAGGGCCTTCTGGATATTGGTGTTTGCCAGCGCCTCGCGCGCGTTCTCCTTGAAGCGCGGCGTCGTCGGTGTGTGCAGGGTCATCGTCCGTCCTCCCCGATGGCGGGTGTGTCGGTCATGTCCGCGAGCACCTCGACCACGTGGCGCGCGCGGATCGGCTTGCCCTCGCGGGAGAGCTTGCCGGCCATGTTCATGAGGCAGCCGAGATCGCCGGCGAGCACCATGCCCGCGCCGGTCTCGGCGATGTTGGCGCCCTTGTTGCCGACCATCTTGTTGGAGATGTCCGGGTACTTCACGCAGAAGGTGCCGCCGAAGCCGCAGCAGACCTCGGCGTCGCGCATCTCGGCGAGAGCGAGGCCCTCGACGCTGGCGAGCAGCTTGCGCGGCTGTTCCTTGACGCCGAGCGAGCGCAGGCCCGAGCAGCTGTCGTGGTAGGTCACGGTTTCCTCGAGCTTTGCCGCGACGCGCTCGATGCCGAGGACATCGGTGAGGAAGCTGACGATCTCATGGGTGCGCCCGGCGAGCGCGGTGGCGCGCGCGGCCCAATCCGCCTCGGCGGCGAGGATCAGCGGGTAGTCCTTGATCACCGTGGCCGCACAGCTGCCGGAGGGGACCACCACATAGTCGTGGCCCTCGAGAGCGGCGATCATCTGCTTGGCGAGCGCCGCCGCGCCCGCCTTGTCGCCCGAATTGTAGTTGGGCTGGCCGCAGCAGGTCTGGCGCGGCACGCTTACCTGGCAGCCGGCGTCCTCCAGGAGCTTCACGGTGGCGAAGCCGATGCTGGGGCGCATGGTATCCACCAGGCAGGTGATCATGATGGCGACGCGCGGCCCAGGCTCCGACGCTCGCTCCGCTTCTCCGACCATCGCGGCCTCCCCTTGCTGCCCCTTCGGCTTAGACGGGGGCCGGCAGGGCCGCAAGGCGCCCGCTGGTCACAGCCGGCGGGTTTGGCTGCGGAAATCCGCCCCGAGAGCAGGGTTAGGGGCCGTTCCTGCCTTGCATCGCGCCGCGATTCGCGTATGCAACGCGCTTCCGGTCGCGCTTACACCCCTGGAGGATCGCGGCCGGGCGGATGCAATGGATAAGGATATCGCGCAATGGCCCAGACGATCGAACTGGAGGCCACCCGCCGCGAGGGAACGGGCAAAGGGGCTGCCCGGTCCGCACGGCGCGCAGGGCTGGTGCCCGGGGTGGTCTATGGCGGCGGCAAGGAGCCCGTCTCCATCAACCTGCGGCACAACGTGCTGCTGAAGCGGCTGAAGGACGGCAAGTTCCTCTCCCGCCTCATCAAGCTGAATGTCGAAGGTCAGGAAACCACCGTGATCTGCCGCGCCGTGCAGCGCGATGTGGTGCTCGACATGCCGACGCATGTGGACTTCCTGCGCCTCTCGGAGCGCTCGCGGATCAACCTCTCGATCCCGGTGGAGTTCATCAACCGCGAGGCCGCGCCCGGCATCAAGAAGGGCGGCGTGCTGACGGTGGTGCGCTCGGAGGTGGAGCTGCGCGTGCGGGCCAATGCCATCCCGGACCATGTGACGGTGGACATGACCGGGCTCGACATCAACGACACGGTGAAGATCTCGAACGTGTCGCTGCCCGATGGCGCTGCGCCGACGATCACGGATCGCGACTTCATGATCGCGAACATCTCCGCGCCGTCGGCGCTGGCGGCTGCGTCGGATGACGAGGAAGAAGGCGGCGAGGGCGAGGCGGAGAGCTGATCCGCCCCCATCGCCGGAGACAGGAGCCCCGCCTGGCTGGCGGGGCTTTTTCATTTCAAGGCATTGGTTTAGCCGCGATTGCTGAGCACCGCGTCGAGCGAATAGCGCCCGCCGCCACGCACCGCATAGGACCCGACGAGGATCGCCCAGAGGGCGGGGAACTCCCAGCCGCCATCGGTCCAGAAGAAGCCGGCGCCGAAATGGATGCTGGCGGCCACGGCGAGAAAGCCCGCGATCGTGACGGCGACCAGCCGGGTGGCGAGGCCGAGGGCGAGCAGGAGGCCTCCGACGGTCTCGATCAGCCCGGCGGCGAGCGCCACGAGAAAGCCGTTGGCAAAGCCGAGCTGGGTTTCGAAGAACTGCCCGGTGGCCTCGAGGCCGTAGCCCCCGAAGGCGCCGAAGAGCTTCTGCGCGCCATGGGGCACGAGGAAGAGGCCGGCGGCGACGCGCAGGCCGGCATCGGCGAGCGCCTCGACGGTGGCGGAGGCCGGGGCGGTGAGGCGGGTGAACAGGCTGGGCTGCAGGGCGTTGGTCTGGATGTCGGTCATGGCTCAGGGCTCCTCTGTTGAGCGATGAGCCGGAGGTAATAGGACCATCGCGCCGGATAATCGGCGCGATGGCGAATTTATTGTGCGAATCTGGAGAAAGGTGGGCGACCCTCAGAACTCGGCGGAGCCCTCATAGATCGCCTTCTCGTCGCAGGGCGCGACGCGCAGGATGTTTGAGGTGCCGGGCATGTTGAAGGGTACGCCGGCGGTGACGACGATCTTGTCGCCCTGCTCGGCGAAGCCGTCGCGCAGCACCTGGCGCACGGCGCTGACGACGGCGAGCTTGAAGCGCTCCACCGGCTCGACCACGGCGCAGTGCAGGCCCCAGGTGAGCGTAAGTCTCCGTGCTGTCTCGCGAATCGGCGTGAGCGCGAGGATGGGCACCTGCGGGCGCTCGCGCGCCATCAGGAGCGCCGTGGTGCCCGAATGGGTGAAGCAGGCGATGGCGTTGACGCGCGTCGCCTCCGCCACCCCGCGCGCGGCGGCGGTGATCGCGTCGGCCACGGTCGTGCGGTCGATCTCGCGCGCAGCCTCCATGATCTGGGCGTGCAGCTCCTCGCCCTCCACCTTCAGCGCGATCTGGTTCATCATCGAGACGGATTCGATGGGGAACTGGCCGGCCGCGCTCTCGGCGGAGAGCATGACGGCATCCGCTCCCTCATAGATCGCGTTGGCCACATCGGTCACTTCGGCGCGGGTGGGCACCGGGCTCGTGATCATGCTCTCCAGCATCTGGGTGGCGACGATCACGGGCTTGGCCGCGCTGCGGCAGGCGCGCACCAGGCGCTTCTGGATGGGCGGCAGCTCTGCGTTGTCCATCTCCACGCCGAGATCGCCGCGGGCGACCATGATGCCGTCCGTAACCGCAAGAATCTCGGCGAACCGATTGACAGCGGCCGGTTTTTCGACCTTGACCATGATGGCGACGCGGCGGTCGCCGATGAGCTCGCGCGCCTCCAGAACATCCTCGGGGCGCTGCACGAAGCTGAGCGCCAGCCAGTCCACGCCATGCTCGAGGACGAATTCGAGATCGGCGCGGTCCTTGTCGGTCAGCGCGGCCAGCGGCAGCACCACATCCGGCACGTTGACGCCCTTGTTGTTGGAGATCTCGCCGCCGACGATGATCTCGCAATCCGCGCTGCTGGCATCGCATTTGAGGACGCGCAGGCGCAGCTTGCCGTCGTTGACCAGAAGATGCGCGCCCGGCTCGAGCGCGGCGAAGATCTCCGGGTGGGGCAGCGTCACGCGGGTGGCGTCGCCTTCCTTGTCGTCGAGGTCGAAGCGAAATTTCTCTCCGGGCACAAGGGTTTGCGAGCCATCGGCGAAGCGGCCGACGCGCAGCTTGGGCCCCTGCAGGTCGCCGAGGATGGCGATCGGGCGCTCCATCTCGTGCTCGATATCGCGGATGATGCGGATGCGCTCGGCCTGCTCCTCCTGCGTGCCATGGCTCATATTGAGTCGGAAAACGTCCACGCCGGCCTCGAACAGGGAGCGGAGCATCTCCCGGCTCGACGACGCCGGCCCGACGGTGGCGACGATCTTCACATTGCGGTTGCGGCGCATCACGTTCCCTCCCCACTGCGAACGGCGCGGATCATTCCGTCGGCCCTCGGCGGATACAACCCGGTTGCATGGGATCGATACCCTTGATTGCGCTGGCCGGAAAGGCGCGACCGGGGGCGCGCGTTCGGCTCGCCAAGGCGGGGCTGAGCCGGTATGCAGGGCCGTTAGCCGGGGAGCCGAGGATGACCGCGCCAGATAATGCCTTAACTTCAAGCGCTTCCGCCGGGCTGGGCCGCGCGGCGGGCGCGGCGCCCTTCGTGCCGGTGGAGACCGTGCCGCCGGGGCCGGAAGGGGGGCCGGGAGGGTTGGGCGATGTGGTGCTGCTCTGCGATCATGCGCGCAATGCGGTGCCGCCGGAGCTCGATCTGGGCCTGCCCGCGAGCGAGATGGCGCGGCACATCGCCTGGGATGTGGGCGCGCGGGGCCTCACGCTGGGGCTGGCGGAGCGGCTGGGCGCGGGCGCGGTGCTCTCCACCTATTCGCGGCTGGTGATCGACCCCAATCGCGGCGAGGACGATCCGACGCTGGTGATGAAGCTCTATGACGGCACGATCATCCCCGGCAATCGCTATGCGGACGAGGCGGAAATTGCCCGCAGAAGAGACACTTACTACCGACCGTACCATCGCGCGGTGACCGCGGCGATCGATGCGGTGGAGGCGCGGGGCGGGCTGCCGGCGCTGATCTCCATCCACTCCTTCACGCCACAGCTGCGCGGGCGCGCGCCCCGGCCCTGGCATGTGGGGTTGCTCTGGGACCGCGACGACCGGCTCTTCCGGCCGCTGATGGCGGCGCTGGAGGCGGAGGGCGATCTGGTGGTGGGCGATAACGAACCCTACACGGGCGCGCTCGCCAATGACTGCCTCAACCGGCACGGGACGGGGCGGGGGCTGCCTCATATCCTGATCGAGATCCGCAACGATCTGATCGCCGATGCGGCGGGGCAGGCGGCCTGGGCGGCGCGGCTGGAGGGCCCGCTACGGGCGAGCATCGTTGCGCTCACGGGGCCCTGAAGGGCGGTAAATTAACTCGGTAAAGAAATCAAAACCCGGGGCTTTGCAGGGGCCGCTTCACTGGTGGCGGCCCGCGGTCGCGCTTATGTTGAGCGCAGCAACAGGAGGATCGCGATGATGAGCCCTGCGTCCCGCCCCGCTCTCCGGAGCGCCGCCGCGCTGGCGGCTGCCCTTGCCGTCTCGCCGGTGATGGCGCCCGTGATGGCCGAAGCGCAGAGCGCGGCGCCGGCGCCCGTGCCGGGCGCGGCCGCGGAGGCCGCGCCGCAGAGCGCCTCGAACCTGCGCGACGAGCGCATCCGGCGCATCTTCCGCGAAGTGCGCGAGACGCTGGACGAGGCGGCCGAGGAGCGCCGCGCGGCCCAGGCCGGCGAGGCGACGGTGATCGACCGGCTGACCGGCTCGGGGCCCCAGGCGCGCGCGGACCGGCTGCTCTCGGCCGCGCTCGAGGTGGTGGCGGATGCGCCCATCGTGGAACTGCAGCGCGAGATCGCCGAGCGGCGCGCCGAGATCGAGGAGGCCGAGGCGGAGATCACCGAGCTGCGCGAGGCCAG
>JBCBWF010000627.1:0-2060 GCA_039817245.1 Pseudomonadota bacterium
GGTGCGGACCCGCCCAGATATACAGGAAGATCAGCGCCCAGGAGTGGATGATCGACAGCCGGTAGCTATAGACCGGACGACCCGCCTGCTTCGGCACAAAGTAGTACATCATGCCGAGGAACCCTGCGGTCAGGAAGAAGCCCACCGCGTTGTGGCCGTACCACCACTGGGTCATCGCATCCTGCACGCCCGAGAACAGCGAGTAGGAGGCCGAGCCCCAGATCGACACCGGCACCGCCAGGTTGTTCACCACATGCAGCATGGCAACGGTCACGATGAAGGACAGCAGGAACCAGTTCGCCACATAGATATGCGGCTCGCGGCGCTTCATCAGCGTGCCCAGAAACACCGCCAGGAACGCGACCCACACGATCGTCAGCCAGATGTCGATATACCAGGCCGGCTCCGCATATTCGCGGCTCTGCGATCCGCCGAGCAGGTAGGAGGTCGCCGCCAGCACGATGAAGAGCTGGTAGCCCCACACCACGAAATAGGAGAGATCGCCGCCCCAGGCCCGCGCGCCCGAGGTGCGCTGCACGATGTAGAGCGAGGAGGCGATGAGCGCCGAGCCGCCGAAGGCGAAGATCACCGCGGAGGTGTGCAGCGGCCGCAGCCGCCCGAAGCTCGTATAGCTCAGCCCCCAGTTCAGCTCCGGAAAGGCCAGCTGGAACGCGATATACGTCCCCGCCAGAAAGCCCACCACGCCCCACAGGATCGTGGCGGCCACCGCCACCCTGATCGGGCCGTCCATATACCCCGTCTCCACCGCGCGGGGCTTGTCCATGGTGCGGATGACGTAGAGAAACAGCCCCCCGCACAGCAGCATGATGGTGAGAGCGTTCGCGAGATAGGCATCATCGCGGGCGAAATTGGCGGCCAGCGCCGCAAACACGGTGACGATGCCCAGCACGCAGAGTTTGGCGATGTTGCCATATGCGATCTGGCCCATTGGCGTTCTCCTCAAGCCACAGCGCCGCGCGGACCCGATAGCCTTTGCGCGAACCTCCGGCAGGGTTGGACCGGCGCTCGCCGGCAAACCTTGACCTGCGTCAACGGCCTTTCGGTGCGTATTGCCGCAGGACAGGGCCTTCCGCTGCGTCAGGGGTCGCCACCCGGACATCTGCGTGTCACAATTCTTTCATGATCAGATCTCTAACGACCCGATATCTCGGCGCTTTCGCCTTTGCGACGGCGCTTGCCACGGCTCTGCCGGGCCCTGCGGAGGCGCGCTGCCGCCTCGCTCTCGTGCTGGGACTAGATGTCTCGGCCTCCGTCGATGCGCGGGAATACCGGTTCCTGCGAGACGGCACCGCCGCCGCGCTCACCAGCGATGCGGTGCGCCAGGCCTTCGACGCCCTCGGCGGCGTCCATCTGCATGTGTTCGAATGGAGCGGGCGCGACCAGCAGCAGGTCATCGCGCCCTGGACCGCGCTCGACGGCGAAGGCGCGCTCGACGCGGTCGCCTCCAGCATCGCGGGCCATGTTCGCTCCACGGCCGAGTATCCCACCGCGCTCGGCGCGGCGCTCGGCTTCGCCAGCAACCAGCTCGCCGAAGGACCCATGGGCTGCGAGCGCCTGGTGATCGACATCGCCGGCGACGGGGAGAACAATCACGGCTTCGCGCCCCGCCACGCCTACGACGCCTTCTCCTTCGCCGGCGTCACGGTCAACGGCCTCGTCGTGGCCGGCGCGTCCGACACGGTGGTGGACTACTACCGCTCCGAGGTCCTGCGCGGCCCGGACGCCTTCCTGGAGGTCGCCGCCGGCTACAGCGATTTCGAGGAGACCATGAAGCGCAAGCTCCTGCGCGAGGTCCTCCCCCGCGGCCTCGTCCTGCGCGACGGCCGCCTGGCCGCCATCCACCCCTGACCCCCCAACACCAACCCCACGCGGTGCCCCCACCGCGTGCCCCCCACCAGACCAGCTTCACAAACGGTCGTTATCGCCGGTGACAGAAACGTATGGGTTTTGGCACATCCTGCGGTGCGGAGAAGGTCCGGATCGAGCCCAAAGTTACAGATGCTGCATGCTGCGCGAATGTCGGCTTCCGCATCAAACAC
>JBCBWF010000141.1:0-11362 GCA_039817245.1 Pseudomonadota bacterium
ACCGAGACCTCGCTCAACTTCCTCGGCGTCGGGATCGAGCCGCCGGACACCTCGCTCGGCGTGCTGATGGGGCAGGGCCGCAGCTATCTCTACAAGGCGCCGTGGATCGCGCTCCTGCCGGGGCTCGTGATCTTCCTCGCCACCTTCGCCATGAGCATCATCGGGGACTGGTTGCGCGACCGTCTCGATGCCACCACCCGCTGAGGAGGACCCGCGCGCGATGACCAACACCGCCAGTGCCAAGGCGAAGAAGGCCGTGATCTGCGTGTTCGACGGGCTGAGGCCCGACCGGGTGACCGCGGAGCTGACGCCCAATCTCCACCGCTTCGCCACCGAGGGTCTCTGGTTCCGCGAGAGCCGGTCGGTGTTTCCCTCCATGACCCGCGTGGCGACGACGAGCTTCGCCACGGGCTCGCGGCCCGAGACCCATGGCATCGTGCACAACGCCTTCTTCCACCGCGCCGTGATCCCGGACCGGCCGCTCGATACCTCCAATGGCGATCATCTGCGCGCGGCGGAGGCGCATCATGGCGGGCGCTTCGTCGAGGCGGACGGCCTCGGCTGCGCACTGGCGCGGGCCGGCAAGCGTTACTCGGTGGTGCATAGCGGCTCGGCGGGCTCGAGCTACCTCGTGAACCACAAGGCCGCCGAGCACGGGCACCGCACGGTCACGCTGCTCGGCCGCGACGCGAGCCCGACGCCCGCGGCGGTGGACGAGACCGTGGCGCGCTTCGGCCCGATCCCGAGCGGCGGGCTGCCGAAGACCGACGAGATGGCCTATGCCGCGCGGGTCTTCATCGAGCAGGTGCTGAAGGGCGAGCAGCCGGATGTGGCGCTGATCTGGTTCGCCGAGCCCGACACCTCCTACCACTACCGCGAGATCGGCTCGGCGGAGGCGGTGGCGGTCACCCGCGCCGTCGACGCCCATTTCGGCGATATCCTCGAGGCGGTGCGCACGGGGCAGGACGCGGAGGAGACCGTGGTCGTCGCGATGAGCGATCACGGTCAGATCGCGACGGAAGCGGAGATCGACCTTTTCGAAGCGCTCGGCGCGGCGGGCTTTCCGACGGCGAACCATCTCGCAGGCGGTATCGCGGTGCTCGGCGTGCCCGGCATCTGCGTCGGCCTCAGCCGCGTCGACCCCACGGCAGTGTCGCTCGAGGCGCTGGCGGCGGTGCTGATGGAGCGGCCGGAGACCGGCCTCCTCTTCTCCCGCGGCGCCAGCGCGGGTGCGGCGGCGGTGCCCGGCACGCTGCCCTTCTCGCTGATCGGCATCGAGCATGCGCGCGCGCCCGAGCTCTACTGGATCGCGCGCTCGGGCGGCGAGGCGGACCAGCACGGGCATCCGGGGCGCGGGCTTATGACCACCGGGGGCACCGTGCCCGTCGGCGGCGGGATGCATGGCGGGCTCAACCGCATCGAGCTCAACACCATGCTGGCCTTCGGCGGCGCGCGCCTGCCGGCGCGGGGCCAGATCGGAGATCTCGCGGATCTCACGGATATCGTGCCGACGGTGCTCGCGCTGCTCGGCTGCGCGGTGCCCCCGAGCATGACGGGCCGCCCGCTCGCAGCGGTCCTCGGCGTCGAGGAAGCGCCGGTCGCCCAGCGGGTCGAGGCCGCCAGCGCCGGCGGCTTCTCGCAACGGGTGACCCTGGCCGAAAGCGGGCCGCGCAGCGTCGTCCTCGAGGCCGGGTAAGGGGCGATGGGCTGGCGGGTGCATATCACCGGCGCGTCCGGGGCGGGGGTCACCACCCTCGGCCGTGCGCTCGCCCAGGCGCTCGCCGTGCCGCATCACGACACCGACGACTACTACTGGCGCCCCACGGAGCCGCCCTTTACCGAGCCGCGGCCGGCGCCGGAGCGGCTGCGCCTGATGGAGGCGCTGTTCCTGCCGCGCCGGGGCTGGGTGCTGAGCGGCTCGCTGAGCGGCTGGGGCGACCCGGTGATCGCGCATCTCGACGCCACGGTTTTCGTGCTGACGCCCACCGCGGAGCGCCTCGCACGGCTCGAGGCGCGGGAGCGGACGCGCTACGGCGCGCAGGCGGATGGCCCCGAGCGCGAGCGCCGCGACGCGTTCCTCGCCTGGGCTGCAGCCTATGACGACGGCCCCCCGGAGATGCGCAGCCGCGCGCGCCACGAGGCGTGGCTCGCGAGCCTGCCCTGCCCGGTGCTGCGCCTCGCCGGCGACCAGCCGGTGGAGGGGCTGCTGGCGGCCCTTCTCGAGGCGCTCCCGCCCCGCCAGCCCGCCAATCCCCTCAGCGCCCTTCTCAACAAAGGGCCTCTCTAGCGGCATCGCCGCGCTTCGCGCGCCGATCCATCCTGCGCTCTCCTCGCCCCTGCGGGGCTCGTCGAGCCGTGGGCCCGGCTTGACCGGCATGCCGGGCATCGAGCGCTCGGGCAAATTGCGATGCTGCCGGTCAGCTGCCGGCGATGAGGGCGGCGACGGCGTTGGCCAGCGTGAGCATCGCCATGACGGCAATGAGCGCGAGGGCGACGAACCGATAGCTCCGCCCGCCCCCGCGGGCGAAGGCGCGGCTCCCGGCGATCGCGGCGCCAAGGCAGAGCGGCGCGGCCAGCCCGCCCATGACAAGCACGGTCCGGTCGATCAGGCCGTATGCCGCGAAGCTCGCGATCGAGACCGCGATCATCGCCGACATCACCGCCGCGATGTTGGCCCGCGCCGTCTCGGCCGCATCGCCCCGCGACAGAAGCGCCGTCACGACCGGCGGCCCGCCCACCCCGGTCGCGCCCTGAGTGAGCCCGCCCAGCGCCGCCGCGCCGGCACAGCCCGCCGCGCCCGCGAAGAGCCGCAACTCTCCCTGCCGCGCGATCAGGGCCACCATCCCCAGCACTGCAACCGAGATGGCGAGGCGAAGCCAGTCAGGATCCGCGGCCTTCAGCACCAGCGCACCGAGCGGCGTGGTCAACAGCAGTGCGGCGAGCATCGGCGCCACGGTCCGCCGTTCGACCGCACCAGAGGCATTGCGGGCGAGATAGAGGATCACCGGGATCTCCATGATCCCGTGCATGGCCACCGCCGCACGCGGCCCGAAGACCATGGCCAGCACCGGGACGACGATCAGCGCCGAGCCGAAGCCCGAGAAGCCGCGCAGAAAGCCGCCTGCCAGAACGGCGAGCGCTGCCAGAGCCAACCAGCCGTCGAGCGCGACGGGCATCCCGCCGCCGGTCACGCGCCGCCTCGGCTCACGCGGCGAGGCCGCGCAGGAAGGTCAGAAGCCGCGGATTGGCCTCCTCCGGCGCTTCGAAGAACACGAAATGGCCGGCGGTCTCGGCGATCTCGATCTCGATATCCGTGAAGTAGTCCGTGAGACCCTCCGCCCAGTCGGCGCGGAGCACCGGATCGTGCCGGCCCCAGAACACGCGGGTGGGCTGCGTGATCGGAGCGCGCGGCTGTGGCCCGCCCGCGATCTGTGCGAGGCGCGCGGCGTTCGTTGCACTGTACCATGCGAACCCGCCTGCCAGCACGCCGGGCGCCATGAAGACATCGATCCAGTCGTCGAGCACGGGATCGAAGGCCGCGGGATCGGCGGACCAATGCGCGAGAAAATGGCCGATATAGCGCCGGCAGCTCTCCCGATCCGCGCCCACCAGCGCAGGCGCCCAGGGCTGCTGGTTGAAGCTCTGATACCAGATCTCGTTCACCTGCCCGTCCTCGACCCAGCGCCGGCCGATACCGGGATAGGGGCAGTTGCCGAAGAAGAGCCCGCGCACGCGATCCGGCGCCGCGAGGGCGAGGGCCTGCGCCACATAGGCGCCGACGTCATGCGCCACGACCGCCACATGCGCGATGCCCAGCGCATCGAGGAGCGCGCGCTGGTCCGCCGCGAGAAGATCGAGGCTCTCCGCGCGCTGGCCACCGCCCGCGCTGGCGCCGAAGCCGCGCAGATCCGGCGCGATCACCCGGAACTCGGCGGCCAGTGCCGGAATGGTGCGCAGCCAGCCGCCCCAGAACTCGGGCCAGCCATGGAGGAGGAGGATCGCCGGCGCATCCTCCGCGCCCGCCTCGACGACATGGAGCCGCCCCGCGCCAAGCGGCGTCTCGACATCGACCATGCGCGAGCGCGCGCCCTCCGGCAGGTTCATCCCGAACGCTCCGGCCGGGGCTCGAGGCATCGCTCCACCCAGGCGGCGACAGCGAGCAGCCGACCGTCGGTCCCCGGTCGCGCGGCGAGCTGGAGCCCGAGCGGCAACCCGTTGGGCCCGCGGCCGCAGGGCAATGTCACGCTCGGCAGGCCGAGCGCGGTGAAGGCGCGGCTGAGATCGGGCGAGCCGGTGCCTTGCTCCAGCGGCGGCGCCTCGCCCATCGCCGCCGGAGCGACGATGATCTCCGCCGTGCCGAAAAGCGGCCCGGGCTCGCCCGCCGCTGATGCCAGCAGCGCACGGTCCCGCAGCTCCGTGGCCAGCGGCACGGCGCGGCCCGCCTCGATCAGGGAGAGAAGCGGCTCGCTCAGCCGGTCGGGCGCGCGCTCCGCCTCCTCCGCCAGCACGGCGGCGGCTTCGACAGCCATGAGCCGGGTCTGCGCCGCCGTGATCCCGTCGAACGGTGCGGGCACCCGCCCCTCGACGATCCGCGCACCGGCCGCGGCCAGACGCTCCAGCGCGCCCTCCACCGCAGCGACGGCCGCTGGCGATGCCGCCGCCCATTCCGCGCCTCGCCACCGCGCGAGGACGGGAGCCGGCGCGGTCACACCGAGATCCGCCCAGCCCGCCTCCGCCAGCACCGCGCCTGTGAGCGCCACATCGCTGACCCGACGCGCGATCAGGCCCGCCGTGTCGAAGCTCGGCGCGAGCGGCTTGACACCGGCCGTGGGCAGCAGGCCGCGGCTCGGCTTGAAGCCGACCACGCCGCAATAGGCCGCCGGGCGGATCGTGGAGGCCGCCGTCTGCGAGCCGAAGGCGAGCGGCACCATCCCGTCCGCCACCGCCGCCGCCGAGCCGGAGGAGGAGCCGCCCGGGCTTCGCGCGAGATCGTGCGGATTGCGCGTCGCCCCCGCGCGCCAGTAGGCGAACTCCGTCGCCACCGTCTTGCCCAGCAAAACAGCCCCGGCGGCGCGCAGCCGCGCCACGAGCGCGGCATCGGCTGCCGGGCGATGGTCCGCATAGATATCGGAGCCATAGGTCGTCACGCGGTCCGCGGTGTCGAACACGTCCTTGACGCCCACCGGCAGGCCCCAGAGCGGCCCGCGCGCATCGGGCGGGATGGCCTCGATACGGGCAAGCTCCGCCTCCAGCGCGTCCCCGCTGACCTCGGTCCAGGCCCGCACCGCGGCCTCCCGTTCTGCAATGCGCGCAAGACAGGCCGCCGCCAGCGCCCGGGGGGTGAGGCGGCCCTCAGCCATCGCGGCCAGGGCCGCCGCGGCGTCGAGCCAGTTCGGCGTGGTCTCAGACAAGCGTGCGCCCCCCGTCGACCGGGATCGTCTGCCCGGTCACATACTGCCCGCCCTGGCCCAGCAGCATAACGAGCGGCCCGATCAGATCCTCCACCGTCGCCAGGCGCCGCAGCGGGATCTCCGCGACCACCCGCTCGCGAAAGCGCGGCTCGGTGAGAAAGCCCGCCGCCATGCCCTGCTCCAGCATCGAGGGCGCGAGCGCGTTCACGGTGATGCCGTCGCGCGCCCATTCGCGCGCCAGCACCCGCACCAGATGCGAGAGCCCCGCCTTGGAGGAGGCATAGGCCGCATAGCCGGGATTGGCGACGAAGCTCGACACCGAGGCCAGATGCACCTGTGCGCCGCCGCCGCCCGTCTCCAGCATCGCCCGGCGCGCAGCGACCGCGAGCAGGAAAGCGCCGGTGAGGTTCACATCGATACAGGTGCGGAAGCTCTCCGGCGCAAGCACCTCCGCCTTTGCGATGGGCAGGATCCCTGCGGCATTCACCAGCCCGTCGACCCCGCCGAGAGCGGCTGCCGCATCGAGCACGAACCGCTCGACCGCCCCTTCATCGGTCACATCGATCCCGGCAGCCAGCGCCGCATCGACCTCCTCTGCGATCGCGCCGAGATCGTCCCCCGCCAGATCGCCGAGCGCCAGCCGCGCCCCGCGGGCCGCCAGCGCGCGCGCCATCCCGGCCCCGATCTCCCCGGCCGCACCGACGATGAGGAGCCGCTTTGCGCCAAGATCGAACAGGGGATCGGGCTTGGCCATGGCTCTCGTCCGGTTTCGGTGGGATAGGTCTGCACGATTGACAGACCCTTCTTTGCATACAGATACTCTGTGCATCAAACACGCCCGCGGTGTCCACCGGATGGCACGTTCCCGCAAGATCGACGGCCGGACGGGACAGCTTTCAAACAATTTCGGGCGACAAACAGGGAGCTACCACCATGACAACTTTCAAGACCCTGACCAGGACGGTCGCAACGGCCGCCCTGGCGACCGTCACGGCCATCGGAGCGTCCGGCAGCGCCCGCGCGACCGACGCCATCTCCGTCCTGCTCTGCCCGTTCGGCTGCGGCCCGATCGCCGGCGACACCATCCTGATGAACCAGATGATCAAGGAAGGTGCGCCGGTCATGCTCCTGCCGCAGGAGACGCCGGGCTACATGTACAACATCCGCGAGATGGGGCGGAACGACACCAAGTGGCAGCACTCGATCTTCTCCACCGAGGACACGCTGATCCAGATCGCCTATTCCGGCGGCACGCCGGAGGTGGAGGAGTTCCTGCCCGAGAAGGTGCAGGTCCCCTGGAAGCTCCTCTACGGTGAGGCCTGGTGGGGCCAGGGCAAGTTCCTCGTCACCTTCGACTGCTCGCTGAACTCCATGGCCGACCTGAAGGGCAAGCGCATCTCGCTCGGCCTGCGCGGCCAGTCGGACTGGGGCGTCTTCTCGCGGCTCTTCCTCGAGCACGGCTACGGCGTGACCCCGGACAATGCCGATATCCGCCACATGACCCCCGGCCAGCTCACCCAGCAGCTGATCGACGGCGCGACGGATGCGGCCGTGACCCCGATCGGCACCGAGCCGACGCTGAGCGAGTTCATCATCCCCGGCCCGGTCCGCCAGCTCGAGGCCACCGGCAACAAGATGTGCTATCTCGGCACCGATCAGGCGACGGTGGACAAGATCAACGAGAAGTTCGGCGCCACCTGGATCTATGTGGACCTGCCCGCCGGCACCCTGCCGCATCAGGACGAAACGCTCGGCGTCGCCTTCAACAAGGGCTTCAAGGCCGCGCATGAGACCTTCGACGAGGAGCGCGCCTACAACCTCGTGAAGGCCGTCGCCGATATCGGCCCGAAGATGAAGGAGCTGCACGCGCTCTGGCGGATCTGGAGCCCCGAGCTCATGACTTGCGGCCTCTCCGAAGAGAACACCCATCCGGGCGCCGTGCGTGCCTACAAGGAGCTCGGCTGGTGGGATCTGACGGAGAAGTGCGATCCGATGACCTACCCGGCGGTCAACTGATCACCCCACCCTGATCGCAACGGGCCGGTCCAGCGCCGGCCCGTTCTTGTGTGTCGCCGCGGGGCGGGAGCGTGACCGGATGAGCTGGAAGACCCTGAGACTCGCCACCGATGTGCCGTTTCTGGTGATCGGCTGCGTGCTGACCACCTATATCGGCTTCGCCGCCTTCGGCTATACGAGCAACTCCTCGGAGCATTACTCCAACTTCATCCTCGGCGTCGTCATGATGACCGGGCTGCTCGCCATCCGGAACCTCTGCGACGAGAAGCTCGGCCGTATCGATCCGGAGACAGGCGAGATCCGCCCGCCCCACAGCTTCTTCTGGATCCGCTTGGTCTTCGCCGCGATCGCGCTGGTGATGGCCACCACGGCGATGCTCTATGTGCGGATCAACGCCATCCACCTGGAGACCACGCAGCCCTTCTTCACGCCAACGGACATGATCTTCGGCTGGATCATGACGATCTCGATCCTGATGCTCACGCTGATCCACTGGGGCTGGCTGCTGACATCGGTGATCTCGATCGCCATCGCCTACTTCTTCTTCGGGCACATGATCCAGAACCCGCTGTTCATCACGCCGCAATACAGCCACGAGTTCATCATGAACTATATCGGGCTGGGTACGAACCAGGGGTTCTTCTATCTCGCTCAGGTGGCGGCCGACGCGATCTACTTTCTGATCATCTATGCTGCGATCCTGCTCGGCGTCGGCATGCTCGACATGGTGCTGGAGGTGGGCAAGGTCACCGGCCGGCGCATACCGGGGGGCGCGGCAGGGCCCGCGGTGATCGGCTCCGGCATCGTCAGCTCGATCATGGGGCAGGCCGTGTCCAACGTCGTGCTCACCGGCCGGCTCACCATCCCGATGATGAAGAAATACGGCTATGGCGGCTCCATGGCCGGCGCCATCGAGGCGACGGCATCGACGGCAGGGCAGATCATGCCGCCGATCCTGGGCCTTGCCGCCTTCATCATCGCGAGCTTTCTCAACCGGCCCTATGTGGAGGTGGCGCTCGCGGCGCTGTTGCCGGGGCTCCTCTACCTTGCCGGCGTCTCCATCGCCATCGTGGTCTATGCCCGCCGCAACAACCTGCCGAAGCTCAACGAGGTTGTGGACAGCGGCATGATCCTGCGGCTGATGCCGACCTTCATCGTCTCCTTCGGCGTGGTGCTCTACCTGCTCCTCGGCTATCGCTCGCCGGCGATCGCGGGGCTTTGGGGTATCGTGCTGGCGCTCGTGCTCTGCCTCTTCCAGGGCAAGTACCGCCCCTCCGGCCGCAAGCTATACGAGGCGGTGGAGGAAGGTTTCCTGCTCGTCGCCGTACTCTCGCTGTTGCTGATCGCGATCGGTCCGCTCGGCCAGGTGATGCTCACCACGAACCTTTCGGGCCGGCTCGGCTCGGTGCTGGTGCAGTACCTGCCGGACAGCCAGCTGATCCTGCTGATCGGGGCGATGCTCGTCTCCATCGTCCTCGGCATGGGGCTGCCCACGCCGGTGGCCTACATCATCGTCGCGCTGGCGCTCGTGCCCTTCATGCAGCAGATCGGGGTGCCGCCGCTGCAGGCGCATTTCTTCGTCTTCTACTTCGCGGTCTTCTCGACATTGACACCACCTGTGGCGGTCAGTGTGCTCGCCGCGGCGAAGCTGGCGGATGCATCCTTCCTGCGAACGGCGGCGGACAGTCTGAAGATCGCGGCGACGACCTTCATCATCCCCTTCGCCTTCGTCTACTCGCCGGAGCTGATGAGCTTCCCGAACCTCACCTGGTCGGTCGTGCCGGCGCTGCTGGAGGTGCTGCTCATCCAGCTCACCGTCTCGGTCGCGGCCTATGGCAATTTCATCCGCAACCTGCCGGGCTGGGCGCGATGGGTGTCCTTGGGTGCCGCGATCTGCGGGTTCCTCGGGATGACCGATCAGGGCAACTACTGGTTCGTCGCGCAGATCGTCATCACCATCGGCCTTGGCGCCTGGGTCTGGATGAGCCGCACGCGCGACGTCAGTCCGGCCTGATCCAGAAGAGCGGCTGGTCGTACTCGACCGCCGCACCGTCTTCGACGCCGATGGCCAGGATCGTCCCGGCCATGGGCGCCTCGACGGCGGTGAAGAGCTTCATGACCTCGATGAGGCAGAGGGTCTGGCCAGCGGCCACATGCGCTCCCTCCTCCACGAAGACCGGCTCCTCCGGCGAAGGGCGGCGGTAGAACCGCCCGACCATCGGGCTTTCGACCGCGACGGCCCCGTCTTCGGCGGGCGCGGCGGCCGGGGCCGGCTTCGCCTTCGGGGCCATGGGTGCGGGCGCACTCGGTGACGCAGCACTCGGCGCCGGGCGCGGCTGCGACGGCATCGCGGTCTCGGTCGGCGCGCCGGACCCGTGCCGGCGGACCACCAGCCGCGCATCGCCAATCTCCAGCGTCAGCTCGTCCAGGCTGGAGGCATCGACGAGCTTCAAGATCTCTGCAACCTCTGCGTAGCTCAGCGCCATGCCATCCTCTCCACCTACGCTTGACACCCTGTCCTCACACACGGCCATCTAAGCGGGAGGCGCAGCCGGGGGCAACCGGCGGGCGAGGGGGAACGCATGTCCAGGCAGATCCGGCTGATCGATGTGACGCTGCGCGACGCGCACCAGTGCCTCTGGGCGACGCGCATGACCACCGCGATGATGGCCGAGATCGCGCCGAGGCTCGACCGCGCGGGCTTCGAGGCCATCGATCTCGTCGGCGGCGCGGTCTTCGATGTCTGCGTGCGCTATCTGCGGGAGGATCCGTGGGAGCGGATGCGCATCCTGAGCCGCTGGGTGACCGAGACGCCGCTCATCATCCACACCCGCGGCCAGAGCCTGTTCACCTTCGAGTTTTTCGCGGATGACGTGGTGGCGCTGGCCGCCAAGCGTTTTGCCGCCAATGGCATGCGCTACCACACGCCCTATGACGCGCTGAACGACATGCGCAATCTCGAGGTGCCGGTGCGCGCGGCGAAGGCGGAGGGCCTGACGGTGGTCCCGGGGCTCGTCTTCACCCACTCGCCGGTGCATACGGACGCCTACTATGCCGAGCGCGCCCGCGAGCT
This sequence comes from Pseudomonadota bacterium, assembly GCA_039817245.1. GTDB lineage: Bacteria > Pseudomonadota > Alphaproteobacteria > Rhodobacterales > Rhodobacteraceae > Thermohalobaculum. The sequence continues at coordinate 10,501 of JBCBWF010000141.1, forward strand.
CGTGGCCCTGGGCGTGGACGGCGTGTTCCTGAAGGATGCCTCGGGGCTGCTCACACCCGAACGTGTCGCGACCCTCGTGCCGGCAGTGAAGGCGGTGCTCGGCGCGCTGCCGCTCCAGATTCACACGCACTGCAATTCGGGCCTTGCCCCCTATGTGGTGCTGCGCGCTGTCGAGGCGGGGGTGGAGGTGGTGCACACCGCGACCTCGACACTGGCCAACGGCGTGAGCCACAGCCCCACAGAAGGGGTAACCCGCAATCTCCGCCGTATGGGCTACGGGGTTCCCGTCGATCTCGCCCCGGTCGAGGAGGCCGCCGAACGGCTCGCCTACATCGCCGCCCGCGAAGGCAAGCCGACCGGGGCGGTGCAGGAATACGATGCGTTCCATTTTCTCCACCAGTGCCCCGGTGGCATGGTCTCCAACCTCGCCTTCCAGCTGAAGGAGATGGGGCTGGAGGGCCGGCTGGAAGAGATCCTGGAGGAAGCCTGGCATGTGCGCGAGGATCTCGGCTACCCGATCGTCGTCAGCCCCTTCGCCCAGTACATCGTCACCCAGGCGGTGCTGAACGTCATGGGCCGGGACAAGGGGCGCGCGCGCTACGAGAGCGTGCCGGACGAGGTGCGCCTCTATGTCCGCGGCGGCTACGGTCGGATCGCAGGGCCGATCGACCCGACCCGCTACGACCGGATCACCCGAGGGGCGGAGCCGATCGTGGTGCGCCCGGGCGCACTGGTCCCTCCGGCGCTCTCGCGGATCCGCGAGAGCCGCGGCCCCTTGTCCCGGCCCATGACGTTCAGCACTGCCTGGGTGACGATGTACTGGGCGAAGGGGCTGACGACGATCGGGTAGCCGAGATCCTCG
>JBCBWF010000061.1:0-18032 GCA_039817245.1 Pseudomonadota bacterium
ACCATCTGGTGGAGCAGGCGATCGAGGCGGGCGAGGCGGGGGATTTCGGCCCCTTCGAGGCGCTCCTCGACGTGTTGGCGAGGCCTTGCGAGGAGCGCCCGGAGCTGGCGCGCACCGTCTCCTCCGGCCGGGCCGGGGCGGCGTAGCGCGCCAGCTCCGGGCACTCCTCGCAAGGCCTCGCCAACACGTCGAGGAGCGCCTCGAAGGGGCCGAAATCCCCCGCCTCGCCCGCCTCGATCGCCTGCTCCACCAGATGGTTGCGCGGGATGTAGAGCGGGTTTGCGCCTCGCATCGCCGCCGCGGCGGCCTCCGCGCCGCGCGACTCGCGGGCCAGCCGCGCGCGCCAGCGCTCCAGCCAGTCGTCGAAGGCGGCAGGCTCGTCGAAGCACTCGCGCGCGCCCTCGCCGCCCTCCTCCGCCAGCCGCCGGAAGCTCAGCGTGAAATCCGCCCGCCCCGCCGCCATCGCATCGAGCAGGCCCTCGGCCAGCGCGCCGTCCTCCTCCTCCACCTCGGCCAGCCCAAGCTTGGCGCGCATCACCCCCAGCCAGGCCGCGCGGTAGATCTCCGGATAGGCATCGATCGCACGCTGCGCCTTCGCGATCGCCGCATCCTCGTCCTCCGCCAGCAGCGGCAGCAGGCACTGGGCGAAACAGGCCAGGTTCCACTGCGCGATCCCCGGCTGGTTCGCATAGGCATAGCGGCCATACTGGTCGATGGAGCTGAACACGGTGGCCGGATCATAGGCCTCCATGAAGGCGCAGGGCCCGAAATCGATGGTCTCGCCCGAGACGGTCATGTTGTCCGTGTTCATCACGCCGTGGATGAAGCCGAGCCCCATCCAGGCCGCCACCAGCCGCGCCTGCGCCGCGATCACCGCCTCCAGCAGCGCCAGATAGGGCTCCGCCGCGGCGCCGGCCCCGGGGTAATGGCGCGCGATCACATGGTCCGCCAGCAGCACCAGCGCCTCGCGGTCCCGGCGCGCCGAGAAGAACTGGAAGGTGCCCACCCGGATATGACTCGAGGCCACCCGGGTCAGCACCGCCCCGGGCGCGGCATAGTCGCGATAGACCCGCTGGCCCGTCGCCACCGCCGCCAGCGCCCGCGTCGTCGGCACGCCGAGCGCCGCCATCGCCTCCGACACGATGTATTCGCGCAGCACCGGGCCGAGCGGCGCGCGCCCGTCGCCGCTGCGCGAAAACGGGGTGCGCCCCGAGCCCTTGAGCTGGATGTCCCGCCGCCGCCCCGCCCGGTCCACCACCTCGCCGAGCAGGATCGCCCGCCCGTCGCCGAGCTGCGGCACCCAGCCGCCGAACTGGTGCCCGGCATAGGCCATCGCCAGCGGCTCGGCGCCCTCGGGCACGCGGTTGCCCGCCAGGATCTCGGCGCCCGCCGGCCCGTCGAGCGCCTCGGCATCCAGCCCCAGCGCCTCGGCCAGCGGGCGGTTCAGCCGGATCATCCGCGGCGCCTCCGCGCGTGCGGGATCGAGCCGCGCATAGAAGCGCTCGGGCAGCCGGGCATAGCTGTTGTCGAACCCGAAGGCGGGGCCCTCGGTCACGGTTGCGGCAGGCGCGGAGGGCGGCGGGGTCATGGCGTCTCGCGAAATGGCGGCGGGGTTACCGGACATATATCGCCGCGGTGGCCGACTGCGAGCGCGCCCGCGCCCGAGGCCCCCGTTTTTGATTATTTTACTGAGTTAATTTACCGGCTTTTCCGGCCCCCGCGCGGTGCTCCTAGCGGTGCTCCCAGCCACGTCGCCTGCACTGTCACCCGCCGCGTTGTCCGCCGGCACCTTGCGCGCCATCCAGGCCTCCAGCAGCGCAAAGAGCCGCGCGCGCTGCGCCTCGTAGGTGAAGGTGTGGTCGCAGTCGGCATAGTAGTGCAGCTCCAGCTGCCGGCCGAAGCGCACCTTGGGCAGCGCCTCCAGGATCTGGCGCCGATAGTTGTGCCACTGATGGTGCCCGCCGGTGAAAACTGCCAGCAATTCCGCGCCGTTATCCACCGTTCGCTGATACGCGCCCTCCAGGAACGCCACGGCCTCGGGGGTCTCCAGATCCGGCCGTGCGGCCTCATACTGGCGCAGCGGCGGCGGCGTGCCGCCGAAAAGCGCGCCGAGCCTGCGCCAGAACCGCGTCCGCCCGGTCACGAGGTTGCGCCACGGCTTCGCCTGGCGCACCCGCCGCCAGGCCGAGATCAGGTAATACCGCGTCGTCCGCGGGATCGAGGGGTCGATCAGCATCGTCCCGCGCACCCGCGGATCCTGTCCCGCATAGATCGCCGCCTGGTCTGCGCCGGAGCAGAGCCCGATCAGCACCATGCGCCGCGCACCGAGCGTTTCCTCAACCCAATCAATCACTTGACCGAGGCTCGCAAGGTTCGCCTCGAGCGGCGCAAGGTCGTCTGTCCGCGGCGGGCTGTCCCCGATCCCGGAGAAATCGAAGCGCAGGACCGCATAGCCCTGCCGCGCCAGCCGCCGCGCCAGCGTCACATACATGCGGTGATGGCCGACACGATGGATGATCCCGGTGTTCAGGATCACCACGGCGGGCAGGCCGGTGGCGGGGCCGGCGCGGGTCACAATGCCCACGAGCCTGCGCTGCTCCCCGAGAAGCACTGCCTTTTCAGTCACTTGCGGGGCAGCCGCCGGCGCGGTGGTCCCGGCGCGGATCCCGCCCTCGGTCCGCGCCCCGGCGCTCACGACATCCACCGCACGAGCCGGTCGAGCACCTGCACCGGCACCATCCCCGCATCGAGCGGCCAGTCCTCGTGCCAGGCCGCCTTGTCCTCGATCATCTCCAGCGCGGCGGGCGGCGTGCGCGCGGCCAGCGCCTCGCCGAAGGCGCCATGCGAGGCCACGGGCTGTGTCGCCACCGCGAGCAATCGCGGCGGAAGCCCTTGAACTGAGGACAGAATATCCGCCTCGGCGATCTCCGCCTCCATCGCCTCCGTCAACGGAAAGCCGACCACCTCATGCCCGCCGCCGGCCTCGCCGGGGCGCTCCGGCGGCGGCGCGGCCCCGATCGGCATATGCGCCGCGGCATGGAACAGCCAGTCGCGATACTCCGCCCCCGAGACCACCGGATCCCAGAGCGCGACGGCCTCCACGGCCCGCGGCTCCTCCGCCGCGACCCGGGCCGCCAGGGTCGCACCGAGGCGCAGGCCGATCAGGCTCACCCGCTCGGCCCCGCTCATATCCGACAGCTCCTCGATGGCGGTCGCGATATCCTCGCGCCAGCCCGCCAGGCTCGCTTCGGTCATCTCCCCCGCCGAATCGCCCGTGCCGTAATAATCGAAGCGGAGCACATGGATCCCGGCCTCGGCCAGCGAGAATGCCAGCCGCGTCATCGAGCGATGCGCGTAGATATACTCGTGCCCCCACGGATAGCAGAGCAGCGCCGCCCGATCACGCCCCCGCGCCCCGCGTGCGGGGTTGTAGAGCCCGAAGAGCCGGCGCCGGGACGAGCCGAAGAAGAACGGGTTCATGCGGAGGCGGCGCGGTCTTTGGGCAGGTCGCGGGCGAGCCGGGCCGCGATCTGACGCAGGTTCTGGAAGAACATCGCCCGCGGGTCGAGCCAGAGGCCGAGCTCCGCCTCAAGCTGGCGCACCACCCGCAGCGTCAGCAGCGAATGGCCGCCGAGCTCGAAGAAATTGTCTTCTGCGCCAATGCGTTCGATCTGCAGAAGCTCCCCCCAGATGCGCGCCAGCGTGCTCTCCAACCCCGGCGCGGGCGGCACGAACTCGGCGCGCTCCAGGCTCGCGGCATAGGGATCGGGCAGCGCCTTGCGGTCGAGCTTGCCATTCGGCGTCAGCGGCAGCGCGGGCAGGTCCACGATGACCGAGGGCACCATATAGGCCGGCAGGCGGGCGCGCAGCGCGCGGCGCACCTCGCTCGCCGTCAGCTCCTCGCCGGGCTCGAAGACGAGATAGGCAACGAGCCGGCGGTCGTCCCGCCCCGCATCGCGCACCACGGCGACGGCCTGGCGCACCTCCGGCAGCGCGAGCAGCACCGCCTCCACCTCGCCGAGCTCGATCCGCACGCCGCGGATCTTCACCTGATGGTCCGCGCGGCCGAGATGGTAGAGCTGCCCCTCCGCCGACCAGCGGCCGAGATCGCCGGTGCGATAGAGTCGCCCGCCTTCTGGCGCGTGGGGGGGTGCGAAGGGATCGGGCAGGAAGCGCTCGGCGGTGGCCTCCGGCATGCCCACATACCCCTCCGCCACGCCCGCGCCGCCGATGCAGATCTCCCCGATCAGGCCCACCGGCACCGGGCGCTGTTCGGCATCGAGCACATAGACGCGGGTATTGGCCACGGGGCGGCCGATGGCGATGGCCTCCGCGCCCTCCCCGATCGGGCTGCCGGTGGAATAAATCGTTGTCTCGCTCGGGCCATAGCCGTTCCAGAGCGCGCCGACGCGCTCCAGGAGCCGGTCCGCGAGGTCGCGGGTCAGGGGCTCGCCACCGCTGATCGCGCGCACATGATCGCCCCCCTTCCAGCCCGCCTCGAGCAGCATGCGCCAGGCCGAGGGCGTGGCCTGCACCAGGGTGGCGCCGGTGCGCTCCAGCGCCTCCGCCAGCGCGAACCCGTCCGTCGCCACCTCGCGGTCGAGGAGCGCGATGCGCGCGCCCACGGTGAGCGGGATCAGGAGCTCCACGGCCGCGATGTCGAAGGAGACCGTGGTGGTGGCCGCGACGATATCCGCACCCGTCAGCCCCGGTTCCTCGCGGATCGCGCCGTAGAGATTGGCCACCGCCGCATGCCCGATCGCCACGCCTTTCGGCCGCCCGGTGGAGCCCGAGGTGTAGATGATATGCGAGCGATCGCCCGGCGCTGGCGGGTCCTCGGGCGGCGTGTCGGGCAGCGCGTCGAGCGCGCCGGCCGCCGCTTCCAGATCGACCAGCGCCAGCCCCTCCGGCAGCGAGAGGCGGCCGAGACCGCGCGGATCGGCGATGAGCGCCGCCGCCCCGCTGTCCTCCAGCACATAGGCGAGCCTGTCGGCCGGGAAGGCCGGGTCGAGCGGCACATAGGCAGCGCCCGCCTTCTGGATGCCGATCAGCGCCGCGACCATCTCCGCCGAGCGCGCCATGCAGAGCCCGACCACCGCGCCCCGCCCGATCCCGAGCCCGCGCAGGTGGTGCGCGATGCGGTTGGCACGGGCCTCGAGCGCGGCATAGGTGAGCGCCGCATCCCCGCAGGCGATGGCCACACGGCCTCCGAACTCCGCGGCAGCGCGCTGGAATTGCAGGGGAAACGGCGCAGGATCCGTCTCCACCGGCGCATCGGCGGCATGGGCCAGCACCGTCGCGCGCTCGTCCTCGGAGAGGAGCGGCAGGCGCGAGAGCGCCAGCGTGGGGTCCGTGACCGCGCCGGCCAGCAGCATCCGGATCCGCTCCAGAATGCGCCGGATCGTAGCCTCGTCGTAGAGATCGGCGCGGTACTCGATGGCGCCCATGATCTGCCCGCCATCCTCGCGCACGAACCAGGTCATGTCGTGCACGGCACCGCCGCCATAGATCGGCGCGCTCTGGCCCGCGCCCGCGTTCTGCAGCACCACCGCCACCTGGAAGAGGGGCGAGCGGTTGAAGCTGCGCGCCGGCTGCACCCGATCCACCACCATCTCGAAGGGCACCGCGCCATGGGCATGCGCGTCGAGCACCGCGTCGCGCGCGCGCGCCACCATATCGGCGAAGTTGCAGCCGGGCTCGACCGCGAGGCGGAGCGCCAGGGTGTTCACGAAGGGCCCGATCACGCCCTCCAGCTCGGCCCGCTCGCGCAGCGCGGCGGGGCTGCCGAGCACGATATCGTCCTGCCCCGTATGGACATGGAGCGCCGCCGCCGCCGCCGCGACCAGGCACATATAGAGGGTGGCCCGCTGGTCGCGCGCAAGCGCATGGATCGCGGCCGACAGCTCCGGGTCCCAGAGGAAGGAGACGCTGGCGCCCGCCGCGCGCTCCTCCGGCGCACGGTCGGCCTCGAAGGCCGAAAGGGCTGGATGGCCCGCCAGCCGCTCGGCCCACCAGTCGAGATCCGCGCCCAGCCGCTCGGGCGTGAGCTGCGCGCGCGACCAGGCCGCGTAATCCGCATATTGCACTGCGGGCTCGGGCAGCGACGCAGGATCGGCCAGCGCCGTCTCGAGCGCCTGGCGGAAGAGCGCGAGCGACCAGTGGTCGAAGGCGATGTGATGCGCCACGATCAAGAGCGCGGCCCCGTCCGCCCCGCAGTCATAGACGCCGAACCGCACCGGCGCCTCGCGCGCCAGCTCGAAGGGCCGGCGCACCTGGCGGTCGAGATCCTCCCCCACGGCAGCGAAGCGCGCCTCGGGCGCCACCGCGGAGAGATCGCCGCGGCTGATCGGCACGATATCGGGCGGGCCGACCCGCGCCTCGGGATGGGTCGGGGTCTCGTGGAAGGTGGTGCGCAGGATGTCGTGGCGCGCGATCACGGCCCCGAGCGCCGCGTGCAGCCGCCCCGCGGCGACGCCTGCGCCGAGATCCCAGGCGGTGGCCATGTTGTACTCGGTCCCGCCCGGGTCGAGCTGCTGGATCACCCAGAGCCGCTCCTGGAAATGGGAAAGCGGGGCGGGCAGGTCGCGCCGCCGGGGCGTGAGCGACGGTCCGGCCTCCGCCTGCAGGAGATCGAGCAGCGCCATCTTCTCCGCCGCCAGCCGCTCGCGAAGCTCGGGCGTGATGCTGCCCGCAGCGCCACCGACGCGCAGCCGGCCGCCCTCCGCCTCGACGGTGATGCCCGCAGCACGCAGGCTGGCAAGGAGCTCGGACGCACTCAAATCAGGAACTCCTCACGCTCTTCCTCCGCGGCGGGCTCCCCGTCGCCCCGCGCCTGCGCCACACGCAGCGCCAGCGCGCTCAGCACCGGCGCGTCGAAGAGATCGCGCAGTGTGAGCTTGACGCCGGCCAGCGCGTCGAGCCGCGCCAGGACCCGGGTGGCCATCAGCGAGTGGCCGCCGCGCTCGAAAAAGTTCTCGTCCGGCCCCTCCATCTCGGCGCCGAGCAGCTCGGACCAGATGGCGGCGACGAGGCGCTCGTCATCGCTGTCGAAGCGCTCGGGCGCGATCAGGCTGGCGCCGGCCGGGGGGGTGTCGGCGCCCTCTGCCGGGGCCAGCGCGCGCGCCGCCGTGGCCGCCGCGGTGCCGTCACGCAGCATCTTGCGCAGCGCGGCCGACAGCGGGGCGAGGTCGTAGGGCGTGACGACGACACGGCCGGGCCGGTCTGCGAGCAGGTCGAAGAAGAGGCCCGCGGCCTCCTCCGGCGGGATCAGCGCGCGGTCCGCACCGTGCCCCTCCTCCGCGCGGCGCGCGGCCATGCCCACATCGCCCCAGCCCTCCCAGTTGAAGACCGCGACGCGGCGCCAGGCGGCCGGGCGCTCCGCGCTCTCGGCCCAGGCATCCATGAAGGCATTGGCCGCCGCATAGTCGCCGGCACCGGGCACGGGCAGAACGGCGTTGATCGAACTCATGAGCGCCACGAAATCGAGCGGCCTGTCGCCGAGGGCGGCGGCGAGCGCACGCAGCCCCGCCACCTTGGGCGCGAGCGTGGCGGCGATCTCCTCGGCGTTCTGCAGCGCGGTGAGTGCACCGCTGCCGGGCAGGCCCGCGGCATGGATCACGCCGTGGATCGGGCCCCAGCGCGCCTCGGTGCGCGCGACGAGATCGCGCAGGCCCGCCTCGTCCGCCGCCTCCAGCGCCTCCACGGCGACCGTGCCGCCGGCGGCCTCCACCGCGCGGATCCCGCGGATGGCCTCGGCGCGCGGGTGCCCCTCGGCGATGGCGCAGTCCCAGTCCTCGCGCGGGGGCAGCGCGCTCCGGGCGGTGAGGACAAGCCGTGCCCCGACCTGCTCCCCGAGCTGCTCCCCGACCTGCCCCCCAACCCGTTCTGCCAGCGCTTTCGCCAGCGTGAGCCCGACCCCGCCGAGCCCGCCGGTGATGAGATAGACGCCCCCGTCGCGCAGCGGCGGCGGCCCCGCCGCTCCCTCGGCCAGATCCAGCGGCTCGTAGCGGCGCACCCAGCGGCGCCCGGCGCGCAGGGCGCTGAAGAGCTCGGGCACATCGCGCACCGCCTCCTCCGCGATCACGGCGGCCGTTGCCTCCGGATCCGGCGCGGCCTCGAGGTCGAGATGGCGGAGCTGCAGCCGCTCATCCTCCGCGTTGATCGCGAGGACCGGGCCATGGGCGAGTGCGGCGTCCGGCAGGCGCACGGGCTCGCCCAGCACGCTCTGCCCCCCGGCGCTCACCACCAGCACCCGCACCGGCGGGCGCGCGGGCACACGTTCGATCAGCCGGGCAAGCGTGCAGAGCGCCTCGAAGCTCGCCTGCGGGCTCTCAGGGTCGGGCGCGAGATCCGTCGCGATCACCACGCCGGCGAGCGGCCCGGCCCCGTCGAGCGCTGCCACGAAGTCCTCGAGCTCGGCGGGGCGCAGGCGGATCTGCCCCGGCGCCTGCACCTCATAGCCCGCCGCGGGCTCGGCGCGCAGGGTCGCGGTCGCGCCAGCCGCGGTCAGCGCCGCCCCGAGCGCTGCGCCGAGCACGGGGTCCCCGCTCAGCACCAGCCAGGTCCCCTCCGCCTCGAACGCCGGCGCGACGGTGTCCGGCGCCAGGGCCCAGCTCGGCGCGCTCAGCGTGATACCGGCGGGATCGCCGGGAGAAGCCTCCGGCGCTGGCGCCGCCGTCGGCGCGGCCGGCGCCCCGGCCGTCGGCTTGGGATCGACCCAGTGACGCGTCCGCTCGAAGGGATAGCTCGGCAGCGGCACGCGGCGCGGGCGCACCGGCCCGCCATGCAGGCCCGGCCAGTCCAGCGGCACGCCCGCGGCCCAGAGCCGGCCGGCAGCAGCGAGCATCGCCTCGTCCTCCGCCCGGCCCTCACGCGGATGGGCGAGGCTCGACGCAATCCGATCGCCGGCCGCCGGCGTGCCCATGCGCGCGAGGCTCGCCAGCGTCGTGCCGGGGCCCACCTCCAGCAGGAAGAGCCCGGGATCGGCCGCGAGCTGCGCCGCACCGGCGCTGAACCGGACGGGCGCGCGCAGATGGCGCGCATAGTAGCCGGGCGCCGTCGCCTCCTCCGCCGTCATCCAGCGCCCGGTGACGTTGGAGAGATAGGGCAGCTCCGGCGGCGAGAGCGCGATGGCCGCGGCCGCGGCCTCGAGCTCGGCCATCGCCGGCTCCATCATCGCGGAATGAAAGGCGTGGCTGGTGCGCAGGCGGCGACACTCCCGCCCCTCCCCCGCCAGCGTGGCCAGCACCGCCTCCACCGCCGGCTCGGGGCCGGAGATGGCGGTGAGCTCCGGCGCGTTCTCCGCCGCGACCTCGACCGTGTCGCCGAAGCGGCGCGTGATCTCCCCGGCGGGCAGCGGCACGGAGGCCATCGCGCCCGGCGCCATCGCCTGCATCAGCCGGCCGCGCAGCGCCACGAGCGCGAGCGCATCCTCGAGCCCCATCACCCCGGCGAGATGGGCCGCGACATACTCCCCGATGCTGTGCCCCAGCATGGCCGCGGGCGCCACGCCCCAGCTCTGCCAGAGCGTCGCGAGCGCGTATTCCGTGACGAAAAGCGCGGGCTGGGTCAGGCGCGTCTCGTCCAGCGCAGCGCCGTCCTCGGCGAACAGGGGCAGGCGCAGATCCTCGCCGAGATGCGGCTGCAGGAGCCCCGCGCAGCGGTCCACCGCGTCGCGATAGACCGGCTGGCGCGCATAGAGCCCCGCGCCCATGCGCGCATGCTGGCTGCCCTGGCCGCTGAAGAGGAAGCCGATGCGCCGGTCCCCGCCCTCGTGCTGCAGAGGGCGACCCGCGCGCCGGAGTGCTGCGGCAGCCCCGGCCGGATCGCCGGCCACCACGCTGCGGCGGTAGGCAAAGCCGGTGCGCCCTGCCTGCAGCGTGAAGGCGGCATCGGCGAGGGCCGGCGCTTCCGGGCCCTCCAGCCGGTCCGCAAGCCGGGTGGCCGCGGCGGCGAGTGCCGCTTCGCTGCGCGCCGACAGTACCAGAAGCTGGGGGGCAGGCGCGGGCGCCGAGACGGGCGCGGGCCCCTCCTCCAGCACCACATGGGCGTTCGTGCCCCCGATCCCGAAGGAGCTGACCCCGGCGCGGCGCGGCTCCGGCCCCGCCGGCCAGTCCGCCCCCTCCGCGCTCGCCACGAAAGGGCTCGTCTCCAGCGCGAGCTGCGGGTTGGGGCTGCGGAAGTTCACGAGCGGCGGGACATGACGGTGCTTCAGGCAGAGGATCGCCTTGATCAGCCCCGCCACGCCGGCCGCGGTGTCCAGATGCCCGATATTCGCCTTCAGCGCCCCGAGCCGGCAGAAGCCGATATCGGCCGTGCTGTCGCGGAACGCCGCCGTGAGTGCCGCGATCTCGATGGGATCGCCGAGCGGGGTCGCGGTGCCATGCGCCTCGATGAACTCGATGCTGCGCGGGTCGACGCCCGCCAGCGTCTGCGCCATCGCGATCGCCTCGATCTGGCCGTCGATGCTGGGCGCCGTGTAGCCGGCCTTCGCCGCCCCGTCATTGTTGATCGCAGCGCCGCGGATCACAGCATGAACCGTGTCGCCATCGGCCACGGCGTCCTTCAGCCGCTTCAGCACCACGATCCCCGCGCCCGCGCCCGCCCGCGTGCCCCGGGCCTCGGCGTCGAAGGGGCGGCAATGCCCGTCCGGCGAGAAGATCATGCCCTCCTGGAAGAGGTAGCCCGAGGTCTCCGGGAAGCTTAGCGAAACGCCCCCGGCCATCGCCATGTCGCACTCCCCGCGCGCCAGCGCGCGGCAGGCCATCTCCACCGCCACCAGCGAGGTGGAACAGGCGGTCTGCACCGTGATGCTCGGCCCCTTCAGGTTCAGCTTGTAGGAGACGCGGGTGCAGAGGAAATCCTTGTCGTTGCCCAGCATCAGCTGGTAGCCGCCCGCGGCCTCGGCCACCGAGCGGTCCGACAGGATGTGGTTGAAGAGATAGCCGTTCATGCTGACGCCGGCATAGACGCCGACCGGGTCCTCGATCCCGTCCGGCGCATAACCGGCCTGCTCCAGCGCCTCCCAGGCGACCTCCAGGAAGATGCGGTGCTGGGGGTCCATCACCTGCGCCTCGCCCGGCGAGACGCCGAAGAACGCCGCGTCGAAATGCCCGCTGTCGTCCAGCACCGTGCCCTTCGGCACGAAGGCCGGGTCGCGGCGCACGGCCTCCGGCACCCCGGCGGCGGCTATCTGCGCGTCGCTGAAGCGGCGGAGGGACTCGTGCCCGTCGCGGATGTTGGCCCAGAAGGCGTCGAGATCCGGCGCATCCGGGAACCGGCCGGCCAGGCCGACCACGGCGACGGCGTGGGGCGGGAAGGCGGCGTCAGACATCGGCCAGCCGCTCCGCCCGCCGCCGGGCTTTCAGGACCGCGGCGGAGGCGCCGGCAGCCGCGCCCCGGCCGAGATCGGCCGCCTGCTGCGCGATCGTGGTGCGCTGGAAGAGCTCCACCAGCGCGGAGGTGGCGCCGAGCTCGCTCTTCAGCCGCTCATGCAGGCGCACGAGCAGCATGGAGTGGCCGCCCACATCGAAGAAGTTGTCGTGGACCGAGACGCGGGAGAGGCCGAGGAGCTCGCGCCAGATCCGCGCGACCTTCTTCTCCTCCGGCGACATCAGCGCCTCGTCCGCACGGGCCTCCGCCACCGGCTCGGGCGCCGGCGCGGGCAGCGCCTTTCGGTCCACCTTGCGGTTCGGCGTGAGCGGCAGTGCGTCGAGCTCGAGAAAGCGCGTGGGCACCATGTAGTCCGGCAGTGCGGCGCGCAGGGCGGCGCGCGCGGCCTCGGCCGAGAAGCCCTCGGCACGCGGGACGACATAGCCGACGAGGATCCGCTCGCCCGCCTGCTCCACCGGGTTCACCACACAGTCCGCCACGCCGGCGCAGGCGCCGAGGGCGGCCTCGATCTCGCCGAGCTCGATGCGGAAGCCGCGGATCTTCACCTGGAAGTCGCTGCGGCCGAGATAGGCGATGCGCCCGTCCCGGTACCGCCGCGCGCGGTCGCCGGTGCGGTAGAGACGCGTGGGCCCCGCACCCGGCAGATCGACCGTTGCGAAGCGCTCGGCGGTCAGCTCCGCGCGGTTGCGGTAGCCGCGCGCCACGCCGGCGCCGGAGATGCAGAGCTCTCCCACGGCGCCCTGCGGCACGGGCCGGCCGGCGGCGTCGAGGATATGCACCGCCGTGCCCGCGATCGGCTGGCCGATGCTCGCCGCATCCGCCGCCTCGCCGATGCGCGCCACGGTGGACCAGATCGTCGTCTCGGTCGGCCCGTACATGTTCCAGAGCGCGGCCACGCGGGGCAGGAGCGCCTCGGCCAGCGCGCGCGGCATCGCCTCGCCGCCGCAGAGCGCCCGCAGCCGCGGCGCGCCGGGCCAGCCGGTCTCGAGCAGGAGCCGCCAGGTGGCGGGCGTGGCCTGCATAACGCTCGCGCCCTCGCGCGCGATGAGACCGGCGAGGGCATGGCCGTCCAGCGTCTCGGCGCGCTCGGCGATCACCACGCGCGCGCCGGTGCTCAGCGGCAGCCAGAGCTCGAGGCCTGCGATGTCGAAGGAGAGGGTGGTGACGGAGACCAGCACATCGTCGCGCGTCAGCCCCGGCTCGGCCCGCATCGCCGCGAGGAAGGCCGCGAGATTGCCATGCTCCACCTCCACCCCCTTCGGCCGCCCGGTCGAGCCGGAGGTGTAGATGAGATAGGCCAGATCCGAGAGGCTCCGCGCCGTGGGAAGCCGGACCTCGGCGGAGGCCGCCGCATCCGGGGCGATCACCGGACAGGCCGCGCCGAGCCGCTCGCGCGTCGCCTCGCCGGCGATGGCCGCGGCGGGGGCGGCATCCTCCAGGATATGCGCGATGCGTTCCTGCGGATGGGCGGGGTCGATCGGCACATAGGCCGCGCCCGCCTTCCAGACCGCCAGCAGCGCCACGGGCAGCGCGAGGCCGCGCTCGAGGCAGACCGCGACCCGGTCGCCCGGGCCGACGCCGGCGGCCACGAGCGCCTCTGCCAGCGCGGTCGCACGCGCCGTGAGCGTGGCGTAGTCCATCGCCCCGTCCGCCGCCACCGCGGCGATGCGGCCAGGCTCGGCCGCCGCCACGCGGTCGATCTGCGCATCCGTCAGCGCGAGCGATGCCTCGAGCACCCTGGCCGGCGCGGCCTCCTCCGCCAGCGCGGCGCGATCCGCCGGGGCGAGCATGTCGAGCGCGCTGACCGGCGCCTCCGGCGTCTCGACCGCCGCGCGGAGAAGCGCTTCGAAGCGCGCATGGAGCCGCTCCACCGTCTCCGGGTCGAAGAGATCGGTCGCGAACTCGTAGACCGCCCGCAGCGCCCCGCGGAAATCGGCGAGCTCCAGGATCAGATCGAACCGCGTCGCCCCGGTCTCGACCTCGATGGGCTCGACCGTGCATCCCTTCGGATGGCGCTCCGTGTCGGAGAAGCTCATGAGCGTGAACAGCACCTGGAAGATCGGCGCATGGCTTGCGGTCCGCTCGGGCTTCAGCGCGTCCACCACCATGTCGAAGGGCGGCTCGCCATGCTCCATCGCCTCGAGCGAGCGCGCCTTCACCTGCGCGAGGAAGGCTGCGAAGCTCGGATCCTCCGCCAGATCCGCGCGAATGACGACGTTGTTGATCAGGCAGCCGATCGTGTTCTCGAACTCGCTGCGGTTGCGGTTGGCGACAGGGCTGCCGACCACGATGTCGTCCTGCCCCGAATGGCGATGCAGGAGCACCTGGAAGGCCGCGAGCAGGACCATGTAGGGCGTTGCCCCCTGCGCCTGGGCCGCCGCCTTGATCCGCGTGACGAGATCCGCGTCGAGCTCCGCCTTGAAGCGCGCGCCGCGATAGCTCTGCTGTGCCGGGCGCGGCCGGTCGGAGGGCAGCTCGATCACCGGCGGCGCACCGGCCAGGCGCTTCTGCCAGAACGCGATGGCGTCGATCCATTCCGGCGAGGCGGCGCGCTCGCGCTCCCAGGCCGCATGGTCCACCGCATGGGCGCGCACGGGGCCGAGGCGCGGCGCGCGCCCTTCGAGGAGCGCGTCGTAGATCTCCGTCGCCTCCAGCGACGCGACAGCGGCGGACCAGCCATCGGCCACGATGTGGTGGATGCGCGAGATCAGCCAGTGCTCGGTCTCCGAGAGCCGCATCAGATGCATGCTCATGAGCGGGCCGTTGGCGAGATCGAAGGGGCGCAGCATGCGCTCGCGGATGATCCGCGCGGCCTCGGCCTCGCGCTCGGCCGGCGGCAGACGGGAGAGATCGACAACCTCGTCCTCGGGCGCCATGTCGTCGGCAATCTCGGCCCAGGCCATCCCGTCGCGCTCGCCGAAGCGCATGCGCAGGGCCTCGTGCCGCTGCGTCAGCTTGCGGAAAGCGGCCTGCAGCAGGTCGGGCCGTAGGGGTCCGAGGAGCTTCGTCGCGCCGCCCACCGTGTAGGCGCTGGAGCCGCCATCGAGCTGATTGAGGAACCAGAGGCGCTGCTGCGCCGCGGAGAGCGGCAGCGGCGGCGTGCGCGAGGCCCGCGGCACGGGTGCCATGGCAGGGGCGCGCGCAGCGATGGGCCGCGCCGTGGGCTCGGCGGGGCGCCAGCCGGCGGTCAGCGCCGCGATGATGGCGCTCTTTTGCCCCGCGATCTCGGCGCGCAGCCCGGCATCGAGCGCCCCTTTCGGCGCGCTGACCCGCAGCCGGTCTCCGTCCAGCCCCAGCGTGATCTTTTGTGCCGCCAGACGCTCGAGCAGCGCCTCGGCAGCGGCGCGTTCGCCGGCTCCGGTTGCCGGATCGGCAACGGGCTCATCTCTGGCGACCGATCCACCTTCATTCAAACGCAAAATCATATCAAAAAAAACTGTAGCAATGCGGTTCTGGACACATGACGATTCTTCCCCCGAGGCTGCATGCCACGTCGGGGCCGGATTGTCTTGTGTCTCGCGATAATGAAGTGTGAGGGATGTTGCTGAAGCGCCGTTTTCCGGCGCGATGAGCGGCGCTGAAGGGAGCATGCGTCCGGCCCGTTCCACCACCGCACGAACGGCGGGAACAGCGTTCGCAACCTCCGCTCCGGTTCCGGAATCGCGGCAGCACGCCCTCGCGCCGGAGCGTCGCGCGCGCTTGCCACAGGATCGAACGGTCCGGCAACGTTCATTTACGCACCTCTACACAACGACAGCAGGCAACGCATCGGCCCAAACTGGAGCAAATTCGGGAAGGCGCCATGGCATAGTCGGGGCTGACGGATAGTAAGGATCGGCGGGGACGTTTCAATCTGATGCAAAGCGGGACAAACTACGGCTCAAACCTGTCCGCGGATGCATCTTCCTCCCGTTTTGCCGCGGATTATGAGCGGCGCTCCCTCGGACAGGACCCACCCGCGCTGGCGGAGGGCGAGGTCCATGTCTGGCGCCTTTCGCTGGCCGAGCCCGCGCTCGCGCGCGCGCCGGAGGACTATCTGGATGCGGAGGAGCGCGCGCGCGCAGCCCGCTTCGCACGGCCCGAGCTTGCCGAGCGCTTTTCTGCGGCGCATGCCCAGATGCGGGCGGTTCTCGGCGGCTATCTCGGCGTGCCCCCGACGGATCTGCGCTTCGGCGCCGGCGCGCAGGGCAAGCCGGCGCTGAGCGCGCCCGCGCAGCCCTGGCCGCTCGACTTCAATCTCTCCCACTCGGGGGAACGGGCGCTCCTGGCGGTTGGCCGCGGCGGGCCGCTGGGCGTGGATATCGAGGCGACCCGCATCTTCGATACCATGGACGACCTCGCCCGGCGCATCTTCGCCCCGGCCGAGACGGCCGCGCTGGAAGCGCTCGCGCCGGCGCGCAGGGTGGCGGGTTTCTTCGCGTGCTGGACGCGCAAGGAGGCGGTGGTGAAGGCGGATGGGCGGGGCCTCTCGCTCCCGCTCGAAAGCTTCGTCGTGCGCGTCGACCCGGACATGCCGGCGGCACTCCTGCGCACGGACGGGCTCGCGGATCCGCCGCCCGCGCTCCACGACCTGCCGGCACCGGCCGGCTACCGCGCAGCGATCGCGGTGCCACAGGCGACGCGCGCGATCCGCTGCTTCGCTCTGGCCTGACGATTTCGCGCCGCGATTGCCGGCGCCGGGCCGCCCCACTATACCGCCCCGGGCCGGCGGGTTGAGGGCGGCGGACCTGAGGCGACGGACCTGAGGCGACGGACTGGGTTGGGGGAACGCGTGCGCGGGATCAGGACGGCACTCCTCTTCGCAACGGCCGACAAGTACCTCACGGCCGCCCTGAGCCTCGCGACCACCGCCGTCGTCTCGCGCTTCGTCTTCCCGCACGAGTTCGGCATCGCGGTGCTCGGCGGCGCCACGATCGCGGTCGCCGGCGCGCTCCGGGAGCTGGGCTCGGCGGCCTATATCGTGCAGAGCCCGGAGCTCACAGAGGACCGGCTGCGCACGGTCTTCACGGTCAATCTGCTCATCACGCTCACGGTCGCGGCGGCGCTCACCGCGGGCGCGCCGGGCATCGCGGCGCTGCTCGGCCAGCCGGGGATCGCCACCTATCTGCACATCGCGACCGCGGGCTACCTCACCGGGGCGATCGTCTTCCCGCTCCACGGGCTGCTCACGCGCGAATTCGCCTTCCGGAAGCTCGCCGCGATCAATCTTGCGAGCGCATTCGTGAACTCCGCGGTGCTGATCGCGCTCGCCGCCGCGGGCTTCAGCTTTCTCAGTTTCGCGGCGGCGCAGGCGGTCTCGGCGCTGGCGGGGATGGTGCTGCTGCTCTGGGTGCGCCCGCAATTCGCGATCTTCCGGCCGAAGCTGACCGCCTGGCGCGACGTGCTCTCCTTCAGCCTCTTCAGCGGGGGATCGGCGCTGCTGCACCGTGCCTCCGAATACGTCGCGCTCATGATCCTCGGCCTCCTGCTGCCGCCGGCCGCGCTCGGCCTGCTGCGCCGCGCCTCGCAGATCTCCAGCTTCCCCGAGCGCACCATCCTCGCGGGGGTGAGCGCCGTGGCGCTGCCGGCCTTCTCGGAGCAGGTGCGCCAGAAGGGCGATCTGGCGGCGAGCTATGTGGCGGCCGTCGCACGGCTCACGGTGCTCATCTGGCCCGGGCTGGGGCTTATGGTGCTGATCGCGCATCCGCTGATCGGGCTCCTGCTGGGGCCGGGCTGGGCGGAGGCCGCGCCGCTCGTGCAGATCCTTGCGGGCGCGCTCCTGCTCAACTTTCCGCCGGGCATCAACTACCCGGTCATCATCGCCACCGGGGCGACGCGGATCGCCTTCGGGCTCGCACTCGTGCAGGTGGCGACGGCGCTGCCGATCGTGGTGGTCGCGGCGCAGTTCGGCCTCTACGCCGTCGCCTGGAGCATGTTCGCCATCGTGGGCATCGGCGTCGCGGCCTCGACGGTGGCGGTGCGCATGGTGGTGCCCTTCGCCTGGCGGGTGCTGGGGCGCGAGATGCTGCGCAGCCTCGGTGTCAGCCTCATCGCACTGGCCATCCCGCTCGTTGTCGTGGCCCATGCCGGCGGCACGGCGGAGATGGCCTGGAGCACCGCGCTCGCCCTTGTCGCGGCCACCGGCGCTGCCTGGCTCGCAGGCCTCCGCCTTCTCGCCCACCCGGCCTGGGACGATGTCGTGCGCGCCGCCCACGCGGTGGCCCGCCGGCTTTTCCCGAAATGAGCTGACGCGGTCCCGAAACGGAACGAAAGCGGCACTGTTGGACCCGGGGCGTGCCTTGCGCTAGCTATGCGACTCGTGGGTGGATTGTTTCTGGGAGCAGATTTTTCAGGCGGATGCAGATCCGACAGGCTGGACCTCTCGGGCCGGCGCCTTAAGGCGTTCAGCGTAGGCACTTTTTCGTTGCCGACCGCAGGATCCTCCGCCGCCGCTGCATTCGACTGAAAGATCTTTGTCGCAGCGTGATGCAGACCCCGCCGCATTGCGTGTTGTGGAGGATAGCGTGAGTTCGCCAGCATGGTTCATGGCAGTCTGGATCGCACCGCGGTGACGGCGCGGGATACAAACCGGGCCTCGCCCTGGTTTTTCAGGCCGCGCCCGGCGCCGGATGCGAGCCACCGGCTCATCTGCTTTCCCTGCG
>JBCBWF010000450.1:0-4134 GCA_039817245.1 Pseudomonadota bacterium
CTGCAGGTGGCGGGTGCTGTCCTTCCCGTGCGGGGACAGTTTCCTGGTGGCCTAAGCATCTTCGCGGGAGCTGGCTCTGTCCTTGGCCCTGGCCTCGGATACCTGGCGCCCACCTGGTTATCCAGGCTCGCGAGGATCTGACACCCCCACGGTCGCGACGGGCCCGCCACCCCGCGCCTCGCCCGCGGCAGCCGTAAATCGATGCCGGCGCACATATTCTCGTGCCGCGCACTCTTGCCGCGCCGGGGCCCGCGCGGTAGGGGCAGGCTATGGCAACGCTCGACCATTTCGCTGAACGCAAGACCGCTGCGCGCAAGGCCGCCTTCGCGCGCCGCAAGGCTGCGCATGCGGCCGGCGCGAAGGCGTCGCTCGACGCCTCGCAGCGGCTCTACACCGCGCTGAAGCCCGTGCGCTCCGGTCTTGTCGTCGCCGGCTACCGCCCCATCCGCACCGAGATCGACCCCAGCATGGCCATGCGCGCCCTGGCGCTCGCCGGCGCGCGCCTCTGCGTGCCGGTGATCGACGGGCCGGGCCTGCCGCTGCGCTTTCGCGAATGGAGCCCGGGCTGCGCCGAGATCGAGGGCGCATTCGGCGCGCGCATCCCGGCGGAGGGGCACTGGCTGGTGCCGGACACCCTCATCGTCCCCCTCGTCGCCTTCGACAGCGCCTGCGCCCGGCTCGGCTATGGCGGCGGCTTCTACGACCGCACGCTCGAAGAGCTCCGCGCGGCCAGCCCCGCCACCGCCGCCATCGGCTTCGCCTATGCCGCACAGGAGATGGACGCGGTGCCGCGCGAGCCCACGGACCAGACCCTCGATCTCATCGTGACAGAGGCCGGGTTCCACGCGCCCGAACGGGCGGCCGGGCGCTGGCTCTCCTGATGCGCGCGCAGCGCGGCGCCCGGGTCGCCGGCGGCCCCGCGGAAAGCGCCGGCTGATGCGGATCCTGTTTCTCGGCGATATCGTCGGGCGCGCCGGGCGCGAGGCGGTGATCGAGGCGATGCCGCGCCTGCGCGCGGACTGGCGGCTCGACTTCATCGCCGTCAACGCCGAGAACGCGGCGGCGGGCTACGGCCTCACCAAACCCATCGCCGAGGAGCTCTTCGCCGCCGGCGCCGATGTGGTGACCCTCGGCGACCACGCCTTCGACCAGAAGGACATGCTCGCCCATCTCGGCGAAGAGCGCCGGATCCTGCGCCCCCTCAACATCGCGCGCCAGGCGCCGGGGCAGGGGGCCGGCCTCTTCCCCGCCACCCGCGGCCGGCGCGTCGCGGTGATGGTGGCGCTCGGCCGCGTTTTCATGAGCCGGCCCTATGACGACCCGTTCTCCGCGCTCGATGCGGGCCTGCGCACCCATGCCCTCGGCGGCGGCGCCGATGCGGTGCTGGTCGAGATCCACGCCGAGGCCACCTCCGAGAAGATGGCCATCGGGCACTGGTGCGACGGCCGCGCCAGCCTCGTCGTCGGCACCCACACCCATGTCCCGACCGCGGACACCATGGTCCTGCCCCGCGGCACCGCCTATCAGTCGGATGCGGGCATGTGCGGGGACTATGACAGCGTGATCGGCATGGAAAAGAGCGGGCCGCTCAAGCGCTTTGTCACGGGCATGGGGGCAGGGCGGTTCGAGCCCGCCCTCGGCAGCCCCACCGTCGCCGGCCTCTATGTGGAGACGGACGACCGCACCGGGCTCGCCCGGCTCGCCCGCCCCGTGCGCCTCGGCGGCGCGCTCGGCGAGGCCGCCGGCCCGGCCGCCGCCGCGCCCGGCGAAACGGGCGGCCGCACGGGGCGCGAGACGGGCGGCGAGACGGGTGGAATGACTGGCGGCGAGACGGGCCAAGGGACCGCGTGAGCAGCCTGCTCGATCCTGCCCTCTGGCCCACCTTCTGGCCGGCCCTCGCCACCCTCGTGACCATCGCGGGCATGTTCGTGCTCTTCGTCTCCGAGCGCTATCCGCCGGAGGTGGTCGCGATCCTCGGCGCCGCCTTCCTCGTCGCCATCGGCGTGCTGCCGATGGACACCATGCTCGGCGTCCTCTCCAACCCCGCGCCGGTCACCATCGCCGCGATGTTCGTGCTCTCCGGCGCCCTCGTGCGCACCGGCGCGCTCGACGCCTTCGCCCGCGTGATCACCGCCGGCGCGGAGGAGCGCCCCGCGCGCATGGTCGCCGGCTTCGCGGGCATGACCGTCGGCGCCTCCGCCTTCATGAACAACACGCCCGTGGTGGTGATGCTCATCCCGGTGGCGGTGCGCGCCGCGCGCCGGCTGAAGGTCTCGGCGAGCCAGGTGCTGATCCCGCTCTCCTACGCCTCGATCCTCGGCGGCATCTGCACGCTGATCGGCACCTCCACCAACCTGCTCGTGGACGGTGTGGCCCGCGCCAACGGGCTCGCACCCTTCACGCTCTTCGAGGTGACCCCGCTCGCGCTCATCATCGTGGTGGTGGGCCTGGCCTTCATCGCGCTCGCGGCCCCGCGCCTGCTGCCCCGCCGCGACGCCATGCTCGACTTCCTGTCCAACCGCAAGCAGCTGCGCTTCTTCTCGGAGGTGGTGATCCCGGAGGGCTCCAACCTCATCAGCCGGCGCATCGCCGAGGTGGACCATTTCGGCCGCGAGGGGATGACGGTGATCGACGTGATCCGCGGCGACCTCTCGCTCCGGCGCGACATCGCGGGCGTGGTGCTGCAGGCGGGCGACCGGGTGGTGATCCGGAGCGGCGTGAACGAGCTGCTGTCGCTGCGCGAGAACCGCGCGCTGGCGCTCACGGGCCAGCTCGATTCAATCGGCGAGAAGTCCACCGTCACGGTCGAGGCGCTGATCACGCCGGACTGCAAGCTCGTCGGCCGCCGGATCGGCGATGTGCGCTTTCGCCGGCGCTACGGCGTCTACCCGCTGGCGGTGCACCGCCGGGCCGAGCGCGTCGGCAGTCTGCTCGACGATGTGCGCATCCGCGTCGGCGACACGCTGCTGATGGAGGGCGCGCCGGACGATATCCGCCGCCTCTCCGCCGAGCAGAACCTCGCCGACATCACCCAGCCGACGGAGCGGCCCTATCGCCGCGAGCGCGCTCCGCTCGTGCTCGCGATCCTGGCCTTCGTGGTGCTCGGCGGCGCCTTCGGGGTGATGCCCATCGCAGCGCTCGCGCTCATCGGCGTCGCGCTCGTCCTGGCCACGCGCTGCATAGATGCGGAGGAGGCGTTCGAACTGGTCGAATGGCGGCTCCTCGCGCTCATCTTCTGCATGCTCGGCGTCGGCCGGGCGATGGAGGAGACGGGCGCGGTGGCGCTGATCGTGAGCGCCGCGGAGCCAATGCTGGTCGGCCTGCCGCCGGGCCTCGTGCTGTGGCTGGTCTTTCTCTTCGCCTCGCTCCTGACGGAGCTTGTCTCGAACAACGCCGTCGCCGTCGTGGTGACGCCGCTGGCCATCGCGGTGGCCACCGCCCTGGGCGTCGACCCGCGCCCCTTCGTCGTCGCCGTGATGGTCGCGGCCTCGGCGAGCTTCGCCACGCCCATCGGCTACCAGACCAACACGCTGGTCTATGCCGCGGGCGGCTACCGCTTCACCGACTACATGCGCCTCGGCATCCCGATGAACCTGATGGTGGGGGTCATCGCGTCGCTGATGATCCCCTTCATCTGGCCGCTCTGAGCGGGGCGCCGCGCCGTCTCGCCGCTCAGTTCGGGTAGTCCGTGCTGCCGCCGCCGCCGCCGCTGCCGCCCGAGGCGATCGCCGCGCCGACCGCCAGGCCGAGGATGCCCGCCGCGATCCCCACCGCCGCCGCGTTGCCCCGGTCGTCGTCGTAGTGATGGTCGTGGACCACCACCGGCGGGCGCCCGCGGCGGTGATGGTCGTGGCGCGCGTAGTTGCTGCGCCGGTCCTCGCGCCGCTCGCGCGCGTCCTTGCTGTTGTCGCGGCGGTGGTGGCGGGCGTGGTCCTTCTTGTGGCGCTTGCGCCGGACCTCGCGCTCGCGGTTCTTGCACTTCTTGCCGCACTTCGCCGCGACGACCGGCAGCGCCGGGGCCGCGGCGACGATCGGACCGGCCGGCATCGCCACCGCCGCCGGCGCGGCACCTGCGATCGCCAGCGCCGCCGACAGCACCAGCCCCGCCACCCTGCGCATGCCGCTCATTCCGCC
>JBCBWF010000554.1:0-2795 GCA_039817245.1 Pseudomonadota bacterium
GATGGCGACCCGGCCGCGCTGGGCCCGGCGCTGGAGGCGCATGCGGCCGCGCTGGAGGGCCGCGCCCGGGCGCTGGCGGAGACGGCGGCACAGGTGCGCGCGCTCCGCGGCCCTCCCCGGCGCCTGCCCCTGCGCCAGCGCCTCGCGGAGCGCGCGCACCTGTGCCGCCGTCTCCGCCAGCGCCCGGGCGCGGCCCTCCAGCGCGGCCGCATGCGCCTCCAGCGCCGGGCCCAGCGCGGCCGGGTCGCCATCGAGCACCCGCGCCACCTCCGCGAGGCTGAGGCCGAGCGCGCGCAGCGCCACGATCTCGCCCGCCCGCGCCATCTCCGCCGCGCCGTAAGCCCGCCACCCGGCCCCGGTCCGCCGCGGCGCGAGCAGCCCGCGCGCCTCGTAATGCCGCAGCGCCTTGACCGACACGCCGAGCCGCCGCGCCGCCTCCGCCGCCAGAACCGCCTCGTCCGAGTCCGCCATCGCCCGCCTCCCCTGCCTCCCCGTCGGCCGCGGCCCCTCTCTGCCGCGCCGCCTCTCTGCACGCAGCCTCTCTCTGCATGCAGCCCCTGGGGCCGGCGCAAGCCCCTTTCCGCGCGCCCCGGGCGCTGCGATCCTGCCGCGGCAGCGCATCAGGAGAGCCCCATGCCCGCAATCGCGCCCGACCGCATGATCGCCGAGCACCGCGCCGACGGCTCCGCCGAGCACTGGATCAGCGAGGCCGGCGGGCTCACCCGCTTCGGCGCCTTCATCGAAACCCTCGCCCCCGGCGCGCGCTCCTCGCTGAAGCACTGGCACAGCGACGAGGACGAGATGGTCTACGTCCTCGCCGGCACCGTCACCCTCATTGAGGGCGACGCCGAAACGGTGCTCGGCCCGGGAGACGCCGCCACCTTCCGCGCCGGCGACCCGGTCGGCCACTGCCTCGAGAACCGCAGTGCCGCGCCCAGCCGCTGCCTGGTCATCGGCACCCGCGCGCCGGTCGACCGCATCACCTATCCGGACCACGACCGCGTCTGCCTGCGCGACCGCGCCGCGCCGGAGGATGTCTGGACCGACCGCGCCGGCGCCCCCGCCTCCAACCCCTACAGCGGCTGAGCCCGCCACCTGCCTCGCCCCTGCCGCCTCGACGCCACAAAACCGGCACCAATTCGCGCTTTCCTCCCCAATAGCGCCAAGTGCCGTAAGCCGGTTTTCTTGACCGCGGCAGAAGGATGCGCGACATTTCTGCAGTTTGGTGCACGGAGGGAGCGAGCGGGATGGCTGACAGCCAGAAGCGCGTGGACGTGCGTTTGGGGGCCTTTGCGTGTTCGATACAAGGCTTTGACGACCCGGTCGCAGTGTTGCGGCGCGTGTTGCGCGTCGCCGAGTATACGGCCGAGGAGGCGCCGGACGCATTCGGCCACACGGCCGGGTTCGACGATGCGGCCGTCGCGCAGGTTCTGCGCGATGTAGCCGATCGCAGCGGGGCGCCGCTCGAGACGCTGAGCGCGATGCCCGGCCTGATCGTCGTGCACACGCCCGCGGAAGAGGCGGCGGAGGACGCAGCGCCTGCGGGCACTGCAGGCGTGGCCGCCGTCAGCGCGCTGCACCTCGTCAGCGACCACGGCATGCCCACCGAGGCCGCCGAAGCCCAGAGCGAGACTGAAACCGAGACCGGGTCCGATGCGGAGCCGGAGGCCGACGCGCCCCTCGAGGCCGCGACCGGGGACGCCCCCAACCCCGATGTCGCCGAGGCCGAGGCCGCCGAAGCCGACCTCGCGCCGGTCGCGACGGACGAGCCCGCCCCTCAATCCGCGCCGGAGCCTGCCGCCGAACTCGAGCCCCTGCTAGACGCGGAGCCCGCGCCGGAAGCCTCGCCCGAGCCGGAAACCGCGTCGGACGCGGAGCCGGAGGGCGAGACCGTTCTCGATCTCGGCACCGCAGCGCGGGCCTGGGAGCCGGAGGCGCTCGACCAGGTGCCCCCCACAGAGCCTGTCACCGGGCCGGTCAGCGAGGAACCCGCCTGGGCCGCCGAGCCCGCCGCCACCCACCCCTGGGACGCGGCGCCCGCCAGCGAGCCCGCTGCGGAAACCCACCCCTGGGACATGGAGCCGGCCGGCGAGCCCGCGAGCGAGCCCGCTGCCGAGCCCCATCCCTGGGACGCCGAGCCCGCTGCAGCCGAGCACACGGGCGAGCACACGGGTGAGCCCGCCGCGGCCGAGGCGCCGGAGCCCGCCATCCTGGCCCTGAGCGCCGAGGCGGAGGCAGAGGCGGAGGCAGAGGCGGAGGATCGCATGGAGGAGGCCGCCACCGTCCTCTCCCTCGACGCCCTCGCCGATGCGCCCCAGGACCCTGCAGCCGAGGATCGGGCCGCCACACGCGAAGACACTGCGCCCGCGCAGACCGCGGCCGAGGCGCCGGATGCGACGGTCATCGCCCCGCTCCCGGCCGGCTTCGCCACGCCGGATCTCGGGGCGGCCGGAGCGCCCGACGCCGGGATGCCCCCGGCCGCGCCCACCGATGAGGAGCTGCCGGTCCTGGACACGGCGGCCTTCGCGACGCCGCTCGACGCGCCCGCCGCCGAGTTGCCCGCCGAGCCAAGCTTCGGGCCAAGCTTCGAGCCCGCGCTCGAACCGGCAGCGCAGGAGCCCGCGCAGACCGCCGCCGGGGCCGACACCCCGCTCGCGGACCGGCTGGAGACCGCCGCCGAAGCGGTCGCCGCCGCCGGCACCAAGCTCGGCGAGGAGACCGCGGACGATATCCGCGAGGCCCTCAACGCCGCGCGCGAGACCGCGGCCGAGGCTGCGGAGGAGACGGCCGAGGAC
>JBCBWF010000447.1:0-4169 GCA_039817245.1 Pseudomonadota bacterium
ATCGCCGGAGGCGGCGCGCCCGGCCATCAGCGAGCGCAGCGCCAGCGGGGCCACCACATGGTTCGATACCAGGGTGGAGAGCGCGATGGTGGCCACGATCACCATCGATGTCGCCGAGCTGAACCCGCCGATGAAGGCCAGAAGCGCCAGCTCCGCCTGGTCGAAGGCGAGCGGCAGGTTGATCACGTAGAGATCCGGGTTCGATCCCGGCGGCAGCGTCGAGAGGCCCGCGATCGCGATCGGGATCACGAAGAGGCTCATGAGGAACATGTAGAGCGGGAACATCCAGGACGCCGTGACGAGGTGCCGCTCGTCCGTGTTCTCCACGACCGTGACATGGAACTGGCGCGGCAGGCAGAGCACCGCGACACCGGCGAGGAAGGTGAGCGTGATCCAGCGCGCGTCGAACACTTCCTCCGTGCGCATCATCGCTTCGGGCATTCGGTCGAAGACCGCGCCGACCCCGCCGGCCACGCCCCAGACCGCGAAGATGCCGACGGCGATGAGCGCCACGAGCTTCACCACCGCCTCGAGCGCGATGGCCGCGACGACGCCGTGATGGCGTTCATTGGCGTTGATGGTGCGCGTGCCGAAGAGGATGGTGAACGCGGCGAGCCCGCAGGCCACCCAGAAGGCCGTGCGGGTTTCGTGCTGCACCCCGCTCATCGCCTCGAAGCTCGCCGTGATCGACTGCAGCTGGAGCGCGATGTAGGGCGTCGTCGCCACCACCGCGATGAGCGTGACGATCACCGCCAGCGTCTCGGACTTGCCGTAGCGCGAGGAGATGAGGTCGGCGATCGAGGTGATCCGGTGTACCCGGCCGATGCGCACCAGTTTCCGCAGGACCCACCACCAGCCGACGAAGACGAGGGTGGGGCCGAGATAGATGGTCGCGAATTCGAGCCCCGAGCGCGCCGCGGAGCCGACCGCGCCGTAGAAGGTCCAGGAGGTGCAGTAGATCGAGATCGCCAGGGTGTAGACGAGCGGCGAGTGCAGCCAGCGCGCCCGTCCGGTATCCGCGCGCCGGTCGCTGAGGAAGGCGACGACGAAGAGCACGAACACGTAGCCGAGCGCGACGCCGAGGAGGAGGTTCGAGGAGAGCATCGCGCCGTCTCCTGGGGCCGCTATCCGCCGACCGCCTCAGCGGAGCGGCGCGCCGCGCTCGGGCTGTTCGGCGGGGCGCTCCTGGGCGGAGACGCGGATGCGGTGGCCGGCATGGCGCTCGACCGCTTCGCGCGCCCGCGCTTCCTCGCCGGCCAGCATGTCCCGCCCGATCCGGCGCGCCGTGAGGATCAGGAGCGCCCAGACGCCGAAGACATAGGCGATCACCACCGGCACGCCGAAGATCCGCCCGTCCATTGCGAAGATCTGCGCGACGGGCGGCAGCAGCAGGATGGCGCCAAGCACCGGCAGCGCCGCGGCGTGGTCGCGCGCCCGGGCCGCCGTGCTGTCGGCCTCCGCCGCGGCGAGGCGGCGCGCGCCCGCGGCGTCCGCGCCGCCGGGGGCGTTCACGAGGCTTTCCGTGCGGCAAGCCGGCTCACCGCCTCCACCACCTCCGCATTCGCGAAGGGCTTGGTGATGAAGGCATCCGCACCGAGGCGCAGGGCCGTCTCGCGATCCTCGCGCTGGCCCTTGGCCGTGAGCATCACGATGGGCAGGCCGGCGCAGCGCGGCTCTGCGCGGATCCGGCGCAGGGCCTCGAAGCCGTCGATGCCCGGCATCATAACGTCGAGCACCACCACATCGGGGGCCGTGTCGATGGCGCGGCTGACCACGTGCTCGCCGTTCTCCTCCACCTCCACCGCAAAACCGGCGCGGCTGAGCAGAAAGCGCAGCGAGGCGACGATGCTCGGTTCGTCTTCGGCCAGCAATACGCGTGCGTTCATGTGTTTCCACCCTTGCACTTCATGTCGCGAAAGCGCCGTTGATCGGTCTCTGTTCTATCGCGACTGGTACGAGCGTACGCCGTGGTGCGGGCTTTGCCTAGCGCAAGAGGCAGCGAGCGGGGGGCTGGTGATGGGCGTCATTGTGATGCGCACCGGCCTCAGCTGGGCAGAAGGCCGGGGACGCGGTGCGCGCAGTCCTCGCGCGGACAGATGCGGCAGCTCTGGCCGACGGGCTCGGGGAGGAGGGGGCCGGCGGCGGTGGCGCCATAGACGGTCGCGCTCGCCGCGCGCTCCTCGAGCACGAGCATGTCCGTGACCGGCAGGGCGGCGCGATTGAAGCCCGGCTCCTTCTGCTGGCGCGCACGGGCGACGAAGAGAAAGCGCAGGCCCGTCGGGAAATCCGCGAGCTGGCGCAGGATCCGGCCCGGTTCGGCGCCGGCGCGGAAGTTGATCCAGAGCGGGCAGGGCTCGCCATGGCGCGCCGGCGCGAGGCCGGGGATGGAGAGGAGGGTGGTCGCGACACCGGCCGCGTTGGTCTCGATATAGCCGAAGCGGGGCATGCCCGCCTCCGTCGGCAGGCTCGGCAACCGGCGGAAGACCAGCTCGACCGGCAGGTTCAGCCGGTCGGCGATGAGCTCCACATCGTAGGCGGTGGCGCGGGCCGCTTCCGACAGGGCCGGAGCGGGCGCGCGCATGGCATCGGCGGCGTAGCGCTTAAGGCGGAGTGCGGCACGGGCCCGGGCATCTTCGGACTGGAGCTGTTCGGCGGATGCGATCACCGCCGCGATGGCGCCCTTCGCGACTTCCGCCGCCTCGCCCGCAAGACAGGGCGTCGTCGCCGCGGCGTCCGGATCGGCGGCGCCGCTCACCGCCGCCTCGATCTCGGCGAAATGGTTGGCCCGCGCCTCGAACAGGGCCTCCACCTCGTCGGAGGGCGTGATGGCGCGGCTGGCGAGATGGGCGCGGTCGAAATAGCCGGCAAGCGCGGTGCCGACATCGGAGAGCCGCTCGCTCTCGCTCGCGACGATTTCCACGAAGCGCGTGCGTTCCTCGCCGGCCAGATCGGGGACGTCGCGCAGGATCTCGGCGGCGGCGCGGAGGGCGGCGGTATGCGTGAGCATCCGGTGCACCGCTTCGCCGAGAAAGGGGTCGTGGGTGAGGCGGTCCGAGAGAAGCCGCACAAGCCCGGACTGCTCGCGTTCCGATCGTGCGAGCGCACCGAGCGCGTTCGCCCAGTCCGGATGCCGGCCGATCAGCTCGCCCGCATCGCTCTCCACCAGCGCGTATTGCGCGAGGCGCGGATCCGCGGCGATTTCGCCAAGCTGATCGAGCAGTCGGCGCTCGGCAGCACCGTCCAGCTCGTCGCGCGCGATGCCGATCTCATCCCCGATTCGCCCAAGAAGCTTGCCCGCAACGCCCCGTTTATTGCGCTCGATGAGGTTAAGATAGGAGGGTGAGATCTCCAGCCGGCGCGCCAGCTCCGCCTGGGTGAGCCCCAGCTCCCGACGGCGCGAGCGGATGCGCGCCCCGATGATGCTCCGGGACATTCAGAAAAACCCTTTCGGCACCATGGGCTTGTTGCGGCGCAGCGCAAATTTTTGACAGTTTTGCAGATGCGAAGCCAGGTTTGTTGACATGGTTCTTCTTTTCCGTCAGGGGCTTGTTGCATGTTTTACAACTTCCGGTAATCTCCGTCCAGACGAAGCGTGCCCTGGCAGCCCGGCTGAGACCGGACGCCCGGCACGACCGCCGTCGCCAACGGGAGGATGACATGACCGATCTCAAGCTGAACCGCCGTGGCCTGCTGAAGGGGAGTGCCGTGCTCGGCGCCGGCCTCGCTGCGCCGACCTTCTTCCATCGCAATGCCTGGGCTGCCTCGTTCACCAACGCGCCCTCGGGCAGTGCCGTGACCCTCGGCTTCAACGTGCCCCAGACCGGCGCCTACGCCGATGAGGGTGCCGACGAGCTGCGCGCCTACCGCCTGGCCGTGAAGCACCTCAACGGTGAGGGCGACGGCGGCATGCTGAGCACCTTCACCTCCAAGGCCCTGAAGGGCAACGGGATCCTCGGCAAGAAGGTCGAGTACGTCACCGGCGACACGCAGACCAAGTCGGACGCCGCCCGCGCCTCCGCGAAGCGCATGGTCGAGGCAGATGGCGCCGTGATGGTCACCGGCGGCTCGTCCTCGGGCGTGGCCGTGGCCGTGCAGGCCTACTGCCAGGAAGCCGGCGTGATCTTCATGGCGGGCCTCACCCACTCCAACGACACCACCGGCAAGGATCG
>JBCBWF010000200.1:0-8904 GCA_039817245.1 Pseudomonadota bacterium
CCAGCATGCGCTGCTCGCCGGCGATGCTCAGCATGCGCGCGGCGCGCAGTTGCTCCTGCCCGATTGCGCGATGCAACACATAGCCCCCCACGGCGGTGGCCGCGATAACGCTGAGCGCTGCGAAATCGGCGATCTGGCGGTTCAGGTTGTAGGGCGCCTCGAAATAGATCTCCGCCAACGCGGTCTCCGAAAGGGGCGGCAGGCCGATCCCGGGCTCGCCCTCGCGCATCATCCGCTGCGTCTCCACCAGGCGGGCCCGCGCCTTGGTCAGCGCATTGCGGATCGCCTCGTAGTCCACCCATTGCCGGGGCAGCGCGAGCTTGAGCGAGACCATGCCGATGCGCTGCGCCAGCATGCGCTGCTCGCCGGCGATGCTCAGCATGCGCGCGGCGCGCAGTTGCTCCTGCCCGATTGCGCGATGCAACACATAGCCCCCCACGGCGGTGGCCGCGATAACGCTGAGCGCGAGTATGTAGCCGCGCGTCAGACGGCGTCCGAGTTGGGTCTTCGGTAGCATGCAGCGTCCCTCCGAGATGCATGGAGACGCCGAGGCTCGGTGCGAAAAGTTTTTTCGCGGCTACCAATCATGGTGAAAAAAGATCGGAATCGAAATAGAGTTGGCAAGTCCGGGACGCTTTCGGTCTTTGCATCGCCTTGTCTTCGCCTCAAAAGATAGCGACGCTGTGAATCGTATTCCGGAGCGGCACGGTGTCGCTGCAGATGTCTCGGTATGAGGCGGCTGGCAGGCACGGATGAAGGTGTTTCAGAGGACGCCTTGCCGGGCGATGTACCGGGTGGGAGACGGGAGCGGAGCGCCCGGCGGTCGGATTGAGGGGTCCGGCCCCGATTTGCGCAAGGAACCCAGGGGGTTGAAATGATGAAACGACTGACGATGCTTGCGGCGAGCACGGCGTTTATGCTCTCGGCAGCCTCTGCGAGCGCCCAGAGCGTGATTGAGTATGCTGGTCTGGTCCAGGAAGTCGCGCAGAGCGAGCTGCAGGAATGGATCACCGATCCGATCTTCCTCTATGCGATCAACGAACAGAACGAGACGTTCGGCACGCTCAAGCAGCGCAGGATCGACCGCATGGACAAGGCGTGGCGCGCCGAGCAGGGCAGCGGACCGATGATCTTCGATCTGCTCGACCGGCAGGCTTCCATCATTCTGCGCGACCGTCGCGAGCTCTCCAACGGCGTGATCACCGAGATCATCCTGATGGACCAGTACGGCCTCAACGTCGCGATCAGCGATCCGACCTCGGACTTCTACCAGGGTGACGAGGCGAAGTATCAGCAGACCTACCTCAAGGGACCGGGCGCGGTGCATGTGAGCGAGATCGAGTTCGACGAATCGACCGGTTTCGACCAGACGCAGGTCAGCATGACCGTCACCGATCCGGAATCCGGCAAGGCGATCGGCGCCGTGACCTTCGGCATCAATCTCGAGGTTCTGCAGAACCTCAGCAACTGATCCGGCGGGACGGGCTAGCGACCGCGCAGCCCGCCCTTCGGCCTTCAGGCCCCGCAAGACACAGAGCCGTACGCAATCGAGGCCCGTCCGCCCCAGCGGTCGGGCCTTTGTCTTGCCTTGGCTTCAACGGCCGCTCCGCCAAGGGCCTCTGAGCGCTAACAAACTGCCCATGCGCCCGCGCCCACCCCCGACAATCTGGTCCCGAAGAAAGGAACATAATGCAAACAAAGGGCGCACGAAAAGTGCTTAAAAAGGGGCAAGAGGTCACCGCACGTTCATGGATTGCTGTCCAAACTGACGTGGGTGGGCGCGGCCGCAGGATCCGTCAGCGGCTTGCTCGGCAAGGCCGCGTAGGGTGTCCCTGCAGGGCGCCCTGGGACGCTCTCCGCATCTGCTCGCTCAGTCCACCAGCGGGTCCCGGTGACGCCCTGCGCGCCCGGCTCGCCAGACCTCGAACGCCTCGATCCCGTTGAAACGCCGCCAGGTCGCACCGTCGCAGAGCTCGAAGGGCCGGTAGGCGATCTTGTAGTGCATCTTCGGCGAGCCGGCGACCCAGTAGCCGAGATAGACGTAAGGCAGCCCCATATCCGCCGCCAGCCGCATATGGTCCATGATCATGAACGCGCCGAGCGAGCGCTGCGTCTCGCCGGGGTCGAAGAACGAGTAGACCATCGACAACCCGTCGCCGAGGATGTCGGAGAGGCAGGCCGCGACCAGCCGGCTGCCCCCGGCCCCGTCGCCCACGCTGTACTCCACCACCGCCGAGTTCACCGGTGTCTCGTCCACCATCGCCGCGTAGTCGAATGCGTCCATATCCGCCATGCCGCCATCGGCGTGCCGACTGTCGAGATAGTGGCGGAAGAGCGCGAACTGCGCCTCCGTCGCCCAGGCCTCGCAGGTGCGCACAGCCACATCCGAATTGCGCCGCAGGATGCGCCGTTGCGTGCGGTTCGGCGCGAAGTCCGACACCGGGATCCGGATCGACATGCAGGCCGAGCAGCCCACGCAGGCGGGCCGGTAGATCACCGACTGGCTCCGCCGGAAGCCCTTGAGAGAGAGCGCATTGTTGACGCTGACCGCGTTCGGGCCCTGCAGGGTGGTGAAGACCTTCCGCTCCTCGCGCCCGTCCAGATAGGCACAGGGCTGGGGCGCGGTCAGGTAGAACTGCGCCTTCAGTGAGCTTTCGTGATGCGACATCGTCGTCCCTAGTTCGCCCGCGCTACGGCCAGAAGCCCCTCGCGGGACTCACGATAACAGGGAAATTGCTTCTGTCACCGTTCCTTCTTGGCCGGTTTGGCGCGAGATGGCACAGCGGCCCCGTTCAGAGCGGCCGGTTGATCATCACGGTGCCGAAGAGCACGTCGTGCAGGAGTTGCCCGCGCGGATTGATCAGCGAGAAGACAAGGCTCGCCAGAAGCGCGAAGGGGATGTGCAGCATCGCGGTGAAGGCCAGCGTGTGGAGTGCGGCCGTCATCCCGTCGAGCCGCTGCCCCGCCCCGTCGCGCAGCTCGATCCCCATGGCCATCATCCCTAGCGTCGCCGAACGCTCTGTGATCAGCGTGTAGCGGTAGACGAACCCCGCGATCGCGAGCGCCGGGATGATGACGATCAGCCCGATGCCGAAGGTGAGAAAACCGAGCACGAAGCCGAGGCTGATCAGCCCGCCCATGATCACCGCCACCACCGCGAGATCGATCGCGAAGGCCGCCAGCCGCCGCGCTGCCACCCCGGCATAGAACTGCTGGTCCGCGATCGGATCGGGCCGACGCTCGGCCCCGGTCAGGCGGGTCATGCGCGGTCCATGCTGTCGATCCGGGCGAGCGCCGCCACCAGCGCATCGGTGCGCACGTGATGCGCCATGTGCCCCACGCCCTCGAGCAGGGTCAGCCGCGAGCCGGGCAGTTGGGCGTGAAGCCCGACCGCCTGCTTGTCCGCATCGATGAAGTCCGCCGTGCCGTGCAGGATCTCCACCGGCATCCGCATCTCGGGATAGCGCGGCGCCATTTCGCGGAGTGCTGCGTTGATGGTCTCGAGATCGCGCGCATTGGCCTGCAACGTCTCCTCGCGCAGCGCGAGCGGCGCACCCACATAGTCCGCATAGCCCGGGGGCGGAGATTGCGGGCGGAATGCGCGCGCGAGGAACCGCTCCACCCCGCCATTCTCCACGGTGGACTTGATGTATTCGGTATAGGCCCAGCTGATGAGGCTCGAGAGCCCGATGGCATTGGCGATGCGGCCGAAGCCGCCATAGGGCATGGTCACGCCCGAAACCGGCACGACGCCGGCCACGTTTTCCGGCGCATCGAGCGCCCAGGCCATGGCGACGGCGGCGCCGTAGCTGTGGCCGACCAGAATGGGCTCCTCGACCTCCATGCGCGCCAGTGCGCGACGCAGCACCCGCGCCTGCTCCGCCGGATGCTCTCCGCCAGCGGGCCGGTCCGTATAGCCGAAGCCCGGCCGGTCGAAGGCGATCACCGGGCGCTCCTCGGCGATCCGCTCCGCGATCTGGAAGGTCCAGTCGCGCAGATTGCCGCTGGCGCCGTGGATCAGCACCGCGGGGCGGGCATCGGCGCGGGCGGGATCGGCGGGGTCGCGCCGCCAGGCATGCACCTGCAGCCCGTCGGGCATGGTCACGAAGGTGCCGATGGGCGGGTGGCTCGCCTCTGCCTCGCGCGAGGGTACGGGCGAGGCGCAGCCCGCGAGCGCCACGCTCGCGGCCCCGCCCGCCAGCATGCCCCGCCGCGATATCGGCGCGCCGGGGCCCCGCGGCGCGGCGCGGCCCCCGTTCAGATCGTCTCGTCGGCTCATGGCGATATGTCCTGCTCCACTCGGTGCAGGAAATGGGGGCAGCCTCGCGGCCCGGCAAGGCGCGGTGCGGCCCCGCGGACGCAGGCGTTACTTCGGACGCACGCGTTACTTCGGCGCCGCGGCGCGCGCAGGCGCGTCGGCCGCCTGCCCGATCGCGTCCAGATCGTAGGGCGTGGACTGGTAGACCTCGTTCAGCCAGTTGCCGAAGAGCAGATGCGCATGGCTCCGCCAGCGGTTCTCCGGCGCCCGGGTCGGATCGTCGCCCGGGAAGTAGGAGACCGGTAGCTCGATCGCCGCGCCGCGCGCGATATCCCGGTCGTACTCTGCCTTCAGCGAGTCCGTGTCGTACTCCACGTGATTGAACATGTAGAGCGCGCGGTGGGCCGGGTCCTCCACCAGGCACGGTCCGGTCTCCGCCGCGCTCATCAGCACCTCGAGCCCGCGCCCCGCCGGCAGATCCTCCGCCCGGATCTCCGTCCAGCGGCTGACGGGCACCACGAAATCGTCCGAGAAGCCGCGCAGATACGGCGAGGCCGGCGCGCAGTTGCGGTGGCGGAAGCAGCCGAAGGCCTTGCGCGCCAGGTCATGCTTCGGCACGCCGTGGAAATGGTGCAGCATGGCCTGCGCGCCCCAGCAGATGCCGAAGGTCGCGTGCACATTGGTCTGCGTCCAGTCGAAGACCCCGGTCAGCTCATCCCAGTAGGTCACGGCGTCGAAGGGCAGATGCTCGATTGGCGCGCCGGTGATGATCAGCCCGTCGAACTTGCGTTCGCGCACCTCGGCGAAGGGGCGGTAGAAGGCCTCCATATGCGCCGCCGCCGTGTTCTTCGATACATGGCCGGACATGCGGATCAGCGTCAGCTCGATCTGCAGCGGCGTCGCGCCGATCAGCCGGGCGAGCTGTGTCTCCGTGGCGATCTTGTTGGGCATGAGGTTGAGGAGCGCGATCTGCAGCGGCCGGATGTCCTGGCGCAGCGCCGTCTCCTCAGACATCACCATCACCCCTTCGCGGGAGAGGACGTCGAAGGCGGGCAGCTCCTGGGGCAGCTTGATCGGCATGGTCGGCAAGGCTCCGAATGGCAAGGGGCGCGGGGGCGAGAGGGCTCCTGAGCGCGCCGGGTCGCTCTGATAAAGGAGCGCTGCGCGCCACGGCAAGCGCGGGGCGTGCAAATCTCGGTTGCGTGACTGTGCCTCGGACCGCTCCGGCGGGACCTTCGCGCCTCTTGTCGCCGCTCCCCGCGGCGCATAGCGTCCCGCGCGCGCCAGCAGGGGAGAACAGCGCCCATGAGCCTCGAGGACTTCGCCCGCACCCGGAGCTTCGCGATCGCCGAGACCGAGCCCGAGCGGTTCTGGTTCCAGTCCGCCCCCTTTCCGGACGGCACGCGGATCCGCTGCGCGCTCGGCGAGCAGGACACCCAGTACATCGCGCTCGAGGAGATCATCGCGCTCGATCCCGGGCTCTTCGAGGAGGCGGCCGTGCTCGATATCGGGGCCGCCGACGGGCTCTACTCGCTGATGGCCGCGCATGGCGGCGCGCGGTCGCTCGCCGCCATCGATTGCGACTACACGGACTGGCCGCTCAACCTGCAGGCGCTCACGGCGGCCTGGACGCTCGATATCGACATCCTGACGGGCGATTTCCGGCGCCACGATTTCGGCGCGCGCCGCTTCGACGTCATTCTCTTCATGGGCGTGCTCTACCACCTGGAGGACCCGTTCAGCGCGATCCGCCAGTTCCGCGATCTCCTGAAACCGGGCGGGCGGCTCCTGATCGAGACGCAGCTCTCGATGCTGGAGACCGATTTGCCGGTCTTCGAGCTCGCCTCGGACCTGTTCGAGACCGCGGCGGTGCAGGCGGAGGGGCATGTGGATGCGGTCGGCGTGAGCAACTACGTCTTTCCGAACCGGCTCGCCATGGCGCAGCTCGCGCGCACCTACGGCTTCTCCTGCCGGTGGCTGGAGCCGGCGGTCTACTCCGAGCGGTTTCGCGACCGCGGCATCTTTCTCTTCGAGAAGCTGGAGGAGGGCGCGCGCTGGGACCCGGCGGAGATGCTCGACCGCGCAGGCCTGCCCTACCGCCGCCGGACCTGATCAGGGGCCTCCCTGGCGGAATCGGCCCGCTGCGCGGCCCGATGCATTCTGCGCTCTCCTCACCCTTCGGGTTCCTCGAGCGATGGGCCAAGCCGCGCTCTTGCGCCCTTGCCTGAGGCGGTGGGGCCAACGAGGGCGCTCCGGGGCATTTGGCTGAGAAGACCGGCGTGGCCTGTCCTGCGCGCGCCTTCGGGCAAGGCCCGCGGCGCGTCAAGGACAGGCCGGCGCTGCCGCTCGCTGACGCGATCCTTGACCCGCCACGGGCTTCGTCCGGAGGGGGCGGGGGCGGCTGTTCAGGGGGGGGCGGAGGCTTTCTGGGCCACCGGGGCGCTGGCGATGGCCGTGGCGATCAGGCGGTCGAAACCGGCCGTATCGCGCACGGCCTCGACCTCATGCGCTTCCACCGTCACGCCCCAGTGCCGCGCGATGGCGTCGTAGAGCGGCAAACGATGCGCGAGAAGCCGCCGGAAGCCGAACACGATGAAGGCATCCGGATCGACCGCGTCCTCGGCCACGCGGTGGAGATCGCGATACTCCTCCCAGAGCGCGAGCAGCATCGGCTCGGGGTAGTACATCGGTTTCGGCGCCTTCTCGAACCGACGCACCAGTTCGTCCTCCAGCGCCGCCGTGCCCCGGATCTGCACCAGCAGCAGATGGCGCGCGAGCTGGCCGAGCAGCGGATCGGCCGGATCCGATGGATCCACCACCTCGCAGATCGACCCGCCGGTGTCGCAGAGGAAATGGGCATAGCCGTATATGGCGCGCGCCTTCTCGATGAAGGCCGGTGTGTCCGCCAAGGCCGCAAGCTCTGCGGCGCGGTGCTGGCGCTGGCGCAGGAGATACTCCGCGAACGGGATCCCGCCCTTCGCCGGGTCGCCGGGCTTGCCGAGATAGGTGGAGAGCGGGGCGAGGTTCTCGAAACTGATATTGGAGGCGATGTAGATCGAGTCCGACATCAGCAAGGCGCGCAGGAACGGGTTGCGCATCGCCTCGCGCTTGAAGTTGTCGACAATGTGTTCGCCCATGTACCGCGTGCCGATGCGGTAATCGACCGAGTAGTGGAACCAGCCGCCCTCGGCGCGCAGCATCGAGGCGATCCGCGTCTTGCCGAGACCGGACATGCCGAAGAGCGCCACGGCCTTCTGCGGGGTCGCCAGGTAATCCTCGGCCGTCTCGTAGATCACGCGCCTCTCGCTCCCCGCGGCCCTCATGCGCCCCTCTCGCAGCTCGGCGCGACGCGCCCGGGGCGCCTCTCTCTATCGGCCCCGCTCGCGGGCGCCAAGGGGGGCGTCGCCACGCCCCCCGCTTCCCTTAGCCGGGGCGCTGCAGCGTCTGCACCTCCACGGTATCGAGCTTGGCCATGCCGTACTGCCCGCCGAGCCAGCCGAGCACGCCGTAGAAGCTCTTGTAGTCCGGGCAGCTCCATTCGCCGAAATTGGGGTCCATGAACTCGACCGAGCCGTCGCCGCACACATGCGCGGCCACCGCATGACCGCCCCAGCCGCTCTTCGAGAAGCCGATGAAGGCGTAGCCCTTCGCCGCCGTCACCTCGTAGCCCAGCATCTTGAAGCCGATGTTCCGGCGCAGCATGAGGCCGCGCTTCTTCACCAGATGAGGCGCGGTGCGCGACAGGATGTAGTTCGCGGCCGCCTCGTGGTTGTTCTTGCGCGACAGCTTGGCGCTGGATTGCAGGTGCATCACATCCTTGATCTCCTTCGCCGGCTCCCCTGCGTTCGCATAGGGCCGTGTGCTCGAGGCCGCGGCGGTGCTGCTCGCGCCGAACCAGGTCCAGAAATCGTCGCCGAGGGCGCGCTTGATGATCCACCACATCGAGATGCCCTGGCAGGCGCCGTTCGTGCTGACGGTGGGCAGGGACGGCACGGCGCCCTGTGAGAAGGCGGTCGCACCGGCCATTGTCTGCGCGATGCCGCTCACCGCCGGGCCGCTCGCCGTCCAGCGCGAGTCCTTCGCTTGCTCATAGAAATAGTGCATTGGATAAGCCTCCTGTTCTTCGATGGTTGCGTGGGTGGCGCTCTCCATCGTCGATGCCCGAATACTGGGAGGCGGGGCGCGGATAGACTGAAAAAATCCTCACGGGATCACGCGATCGGGAGTAGCGCGTGAACGAAGCTGGTTGCAGGCGAGGTCTATACTTCGGCGATGCTGCGCCGCGTCAGAGCGGTTCTTCGCCGTAAGCCGGGTCGAGCAGGCGGCGTTCGGCGAGCCAGGGGTG
The DNA here is from genome assembly GCA_039817245.1 of Pseudomonadota bacterium. Taxonomy (GTDB): domain Bacteria; phylum Pseudomonadota; class Alphaproteobacteria; order Rhodobacterales; family Rhodobacteraceae; genus Thermohalobaculum. The sequence goes on from JBCBWF010000200.1 coordinate 8,604, forward strand.
GACCCGCAGCGCCGCCAGCAGCGCGCGCTGCCCCGCATCGCGCCGGCCCTGGCGGAGGAGGATGATCGCCCGACCGGCGAGCGCCCCGAAATGGCGTGGTTCGCGCGCCAGCACCTCCACCACATCTGCCAAAGAGGCCTCGTAGCGTTCCTGCAGGTAGAAGAGCGTGGCGCGCTGATTCCAGCCCTCCGCATAGGCCGGCCAGCCCGCGATCAGCCGGTCCAGCACTGCGATGGAGGCATCGAAATCGCCGTAGCGCCGCCGCTCCAGCGCGCGGTCGAGCAGCGCCTGCGCCTCCGCG
>JBCBWF010000052.1:0-19166 GCA_039817245.1 Pseudomonadota bacterium
CTTCGCGGCACTTCTGGCCGCCATTCTGATCCTCGCGCCCGGGACGGGCCCGCGCGCGGCCTCCTACGAGCTGGTGACCGGCAACGACTACCCGCCCTTCACCGACGAGGCGCTGCCTGAGGGCGGGCTCGCCACCGAGATCGTGACCACCGTCTTCCGCGAGATGGGCCACGACGTGACCGTGGCGTTCCGCCCCTGGAAGCGCGGCTTCACGGACACGCTCTCCACGCTCTATCTCGGCACCTTCCCTTACGGGAATAACCCCAAGCGCGCGGAACAGTTCCACTACTCCCAGCCGCTCTACAGCTTCGGGCAGTACTTCTTCGCGCTCACCGGCTCGGAGGCGCGCTTCGAGCGCGACGAGGACCTGCAGGGCCTGCGCGTCTGCCTGCCGCTCGGCTTCAACCCGGTGCGCCTCGGCCCGCTGGAGGAGAAGGGCATCATCAAGATGGTCCGCCCGCCGGATCTGGAGGGCTGCTTCCGCATGCTCGCGCGCGGCCGGGCCGATCTCGTGCGCGTCAACGACCGCGCCGGCTGGGCGCTCGCCGAGCAGCTCTTCCCCGGCGAGGAGAAGGTGAAGATGCTGCCCAAGCCCGTGCGCGAAACCGTGGAGCACTTCATCGTGTCGCGCAGCTATCCCGGCGGCGAGGCCATCGTGGCGGCGTTCGACGCCACCCTTGCGCGGCTGCGCGAGGAGGGGGTGATCGACGCCATCGTCACGCGTCACACGGACTGACGCGGCACCGACCGACACGCCCCGCGCGGGCCGCGACGCCCCCGCCACAGGAAACCCATGAGCCAGAGCCGCAGCATCAGCACCCGCTTCAGCCTCGCGCTGATCGCTGCGCTCGCGGCGGTGCTGGCCCTCTTCGCCGTGGTCGCCGTGCTGGTTGCGGTGAACCGCTCGGAGGCGGAGCTGAAGCGCGTCCTCAGCGGCTATCTCAACGTCTCGGCCGTGGCGCTGCGCGTGCCGATCTGGAACCTCGATTTCGACGCGGCCGCCGGCGTGGCGGAATCGCTCATGCGCGACGAGCGCGTGGCCTTCGCCGAGATCGTGCTCGACGGCACCTCCGTCGCCACCTTCCGCCACGAGGCGCTTGGCGAGATCGAGTACCGCCAGCTCCGCGAGCGTGCGGATTACATGGTGGACCGCACCGATGTGGTGTTCGACGACGAGGTGATCGGCACGCTCCGCCTCGGGGTCTCGCGCGCCGCGGTGCGCGATGCGGTGATGCTCAACATCGCCGGCATCCTTTTTCTCACCCTCCTCATCATCGCCGCGGTCGCGGTCACCTCCTTCTGGATGTCGCGCCGGCTGATCGGCCGGCCGCTGCGCCGCCTGCAGGCCGCAGCCTCGCGCATCGCCGAGGGCGATCTGGAGGCGCGCATCGGGGTGGACCGCGAGGACGAGATGGGCCGGCTCGCGCGCGATCTCGACGCGATGCGCAGTGCCATCCGCGGCCTCGTCGGCAAGCTGCAGGGCGCCAATGAGGGCCTGGAGGAGGCCAACCGCACCCTCGAGCACCGTGTCGCCGCGCGCACCGCCGAGCTCTCCGCCGCCAGGGACGACATCGCCGATGCCCGCCGCCGCCTGCTCGGCGCCATCGAGAGCATCACCGAGGGCTTTGCCTTCTACGACAGCGAGGACCGGCTGGTCCTCGGCAATACGCGCTTTCACCAGCTTCTCTCGGGCAGCGACGAGGGCCACCCGCCCGGCACGCCCTTCGAGACCATCATCCGCGGCGCCGTGGCGGCCGGGCGCGTGGCGAGCGCCGAGGACGACCCCGATCGCTGGATCGGCGAGCGCCTCGCCGCGCGCGCCGAGCTCCGCCGCCCCGAGCTCGTCCGCTTCGGCAAGGCCTGGGTGCAGATCAGCGAGCGGCGCATCGAGGGCGGCGGCACCGTCACCGTCTACACCGACCTCACCGAGCTGAAGGAGCGCGAGCGCAAGCTCGACGACGCCAACCGCCTCATCCTCGACTCGATCCGCTACGCCAGCCGCATTCAGACCGCGGTGCTGCCGGCACACAACGCCTTCGCCGCCGCCACGCGCGACCACTTCCTGCTCTGGGAGCCGCGCGACATGGTCGGCGGGGACTTCTTTTGGTTCCACCCACTCGAGGACGGCTACGCGCTCATCGTGGGCGACTGCACGGGCCATGGCGTGCCCGGCGCCTTCATGACGCTGATCGCCACCGGCCTCCTCGACCGGCTGCTGAGCGACGGGCCGCTCGACCAGCCCTCCCGCCTCCTCTCCGACCTGCACAAGGGCCTGCAGATCCTGCTCGGCCAGGACCAGGCCGCCGGTGACCTCGCGCCGGGCGTCGCGCACAAAGCAGATGCCGAGCTCGAGCCCGTCATCGGTGTCGCCGGCGGCCTGGTCCTGGCCGAGCAGGATCTGCAGGCCCTTGTGCAGGTCGGAGAGGAGGCGCGAGGGCTGGTCGAGCGGCCAGGACCAGGCCGCCGGCGACACCGATGACGGGCTCGAGCTCGGCATCTGCTTCGTGCGCGACGCCCGGCGCGAGGTCACCTTCTCCGGCGCGCGGTTCTCGCTCTGGCAGTCGGAGGCCGGCGAGGTGCGCGAGATCAAGGGCAACAAGGCGGGCATCGGCCATCGCCGCGTGCCGCTCGATGCGAGCTTCAGCGACATCGTCGTGCCGTTCCGCAAGGAGACCGCCTTCTACCTCACCACCGACGGGCTGATTGACCAGATCGGCGGCCCGCAGCAAAGATCCTTCGGCAAGCGCCGGTTCGCGGCCTTTCTTGCGGACCAGGAGGGTGTGCCGATGGACGAGCAGGCGACGCGGCTGCGCGAGACCATGACCGCGTATCAGGGCGCGCAGCGGCGCCGCGACGACGTTACCGTGCTGGGCTTTGCCCCCAGGCTCATCGCCTAGACCGGCTCGAGGAGAACCGTATGCTCGCCGAGGAGCTCCATGAATTCCGCGCCCTGCTGCGCAAGAACGGCGTGATGTTCGCCTATAGCGGCTATGTGACGGAGCCGGTCCTGAGCGGTGTGGGCGAGGCCCTGAAGCAGAAGCTCACCATCGAGGATGCCGACACCAAGACGATCCGCAGCGTCTTCGCCGTCTTCGTCGAGCAGATGCAGAACATCATCCGCTACTCCGCCGAGCAGGAGGCCGCGCCCGAACGCGACGCGGAGCTGCGCTACGGCGTGCTCACCGTCGGCCACGACGACGGGGACTACGTGGTGCGCGCCGGCAACATGATCCTGCGATCCGATGTCGAGCGGCTGCGCGAGAAGCTCACGGCGATCCAGAGCATGGACAAGGCCCAGCTCAAATCGGCCTACAAGGAGCAGCTCAAGGCCGGGCCGGACGAAACCAGCAAGGGCGCCGGCGTCGGCTTCATCGAGATCGCGCGCCGGGCGACCCGCCCGATCGCGTTCGACTTCATCGACGTGGATGCGGACCACGCCTTCTTTGCCCTCAAGGCGTCGATCTGACCGGGAAGGCGGCCATGGAGAAGCTCGAAATCAAGGGAACGGACCGCACCCCCGAGGTCACGTTCGACTTCGCGGCCAACCACCTGAAAATCAGCGGTGAATCCTATCCCGAGGATGTCACCGCCTTCTATTCGCCCGTCATGGATGCGCTCGACACTTACCTCGCCGGCGTGGGTGACGGGCCCTGTCGCTTCGAATTCAGTCTGATTTATTTCAATTCCTCCTCTGCCAAAGCCATCATGACGCTCATGGAGAAGCTCGACGAAGCCGCAGAAGACGGCGCCAGCATCGATGTCTACTGGTATTACGATGAGGAAGACGACACTATGGAGGAACTCGGCGAGGAATTCGGCGAGGACTTGGAGCACGCGCAGTTTCACCTGGAGAAAATGACGGGTTGATGGTCGACAAGGGCCTGTTTGCAAAGGAAGAAGGCATCATCGCCGCCGCCCGCGCGCGGCTGGAGGAGGGCGGGTTCGCCGACGGCACCGATCGCGCCGACTTCGCCGATCTGCTGAAGAGCTACGAGAAGCTGTTCAAGATCACCAAGCGCTTCATGCGCCTCTCCGACCGCAACGAGCGCGCGCTCAACGCCATGGCCGAGCGCGAGCGCGTCGCCTCACAAAGCCTCGCCCAGAAGAACCGCGAGCTGGAAACGCTTTCGCTGAAGCTCTCGAAGTACCTCTCGCCCCAGGTATATGCCTCGATCTTCTCCGGCGCGCAGAAGGTGGAGCTCGCCAGCCAGCGCAAGAAGCTGACCGTGTTCTTCTCCGACATCATGGGCTTCACCGAGACCACGGATATGATGGAATCGGAGGATCTCACCGGCCTCATAAACCGCTATCTCACCGAGATGTCCGCCGTCGCTCTCGCCCATGGCGCGACCATCGACAAGTATATCGGCGACGGCATCATGATCTTCTTCGGCGACCCCGAGAGCCGGGGCGTGAAGGAGGACGCGCTCGCCTGCGTGCGCATGGCCATCGCGATGCAGAAGCGGCTGCAGGACCTCGCGGCCGAATGGCGCGCCGAGGGCATCGAGCGCCCGCTCTCCGCGCGCATGGGCATCCATACCGGCTACTGCACCGTCGGCAATTTCGGCAGCGCGGACCGCATGGACTACACCATCATCGGCGGCACCGTGAACCTCGCCTCACGCCTCGAGGACCAGGCGGAGGCGGGCGGGATCCTGATCTCCTACGAGACCTTCGCGCTGGTGCGCGACGAGATCCATTGCGAGGAGGTGGGCCGCATCGCCACAAAGGGCCTCGCCTATCCGGTGGCCACCTACCGCGCCATAGACCTGATCGACGCCATGTCCGAGCGCGACCGCGAGCACCGCGTGGCGCTGCCGCATCTGGAGCTCGCCGCCAATTTCGCGCTGATGGGCGATACGGAGCGTGAGCAGGCTGCGCTCGCCCTCGGCAAGGCGCTCGCGCTCCTGGGCGAGTCCACCGCCACGGCCCCCGAGCCCGCACCTCAGACCCGCAGTGCGGCTACCGCCGAGAGCGCCACGCCCGATCCGGCTCCCTCCGCGATCGCCCGCTCCTGAGCCCAGCACCTCAGGCGCACGCAGTCTGAGCCCCTCTCCGCCCGGCTGCCGGCCGGAGCGTCGTCCGACCGGATTGACGCACGGTTGCGGCCGCTTCCTCCCACGTCATTTTGCGCAACGATGGGTAAACACCCGGTAAGCTCGTCTGTTTCTCTTCCCTCGGGTCCGAAGCCGATCGATGTTCACCCTGCGTTCAGGAGACTCGACGCAACAATTTCGTGGGAGGGAGCGAGCGCACAGAGGGTTCCGGCGGTCGGACAGCGCCCCAGTACCAGCCTCGAAACCTCGCGCACAGAGCGCAGAGCCACGGCCCCTCTTCCCGCGCACCCAAATAGAATGCCCCACCACCAGAATGAAATCTCCAACCGCTTTTGAACCGATCACCCAGAACCCAGCACACATAGACAAGCAAGCACCAATTCAGGCTCAGCCTGGCCGCGCTTGAACGATCGTCAAACAATACTATCGGTTCTGGAGAAACAAATGCCACTCGTACAAGTTTAGATTGTCTACCATTCCACACCTATGCAGCACTTGCCGAGCTTTGCCCTCACCGGGATCAAGGCCAATGTGCACAACGGATGGGGCGGCGGAGAGCTGGGGCCCGGCTTCTACACCGCGACGACCATAGCCGGGGCGGCGTTCTACCTGCCCGCCGCTGCAGCCGGCGGGGTCATCGAAGTGCGCCTGAACCGGGCGATGCTGGGCCACACCGTCACGCCGCCGCAGAACTGGGACTACCAGGCGGCCGGCAGGCTCGCCGAACTCAACCGGCACCTGGCGCATTTCGACTATCTGAACAACCAGCACCTGCCGGTCACGGAGTACAAGTTCAACTACCGCTGCTACACGTCGCTCTCGGTGGAAGCGATCCACATCGATCCGAACGGCACGGGCTGGCAGAGGCTCTCCAAGGCCGGCTTCATGCCCTGGTACAAGGAAAACGTCCTCCTCGAAGACCCGTGGAACTAGGTGCGGTCTGCGGCGGTCCCGGGCTCGACCCGGGACCTCCCTGAGCGGCCGTCCCGGAGCGGCTTCATCCAAGCCGCCGCGTCAGGCCTCGCCGGCCCGCACCGCGCGGGCGAAACTCTCGCGCCCCTCATTGGCCTGGATGAGCTTGCGCCGAGCGTCCTGCGCGAAGCCCCGCTCCAGCGCCTGTCGGAGCTCCGGCGAGCGCTTGGCCAGCCGCTGCAGCCGGTCCACGCTGATCGAGAAATACCGCGAGGGCGCCACCAGCTCCACCGTCGCCGTCGCCGGATCCCCGGTCAGGCTCGTCAGCTCGCCCACATAGCTGTCCCGCGGGCAGTAGGCGATCACCTGCCCGTTCAGGCTCACCGAGGCCGCGCCGTCATAGAGATAGCTCAGCTCCGTCACATGCTCGTCCTGCCGCGTCAGCACGGTGCCGGGCAGGCCGTCGATCCAGAACCCGTTGTCCAGAAACCGCCGCGCCTCGTGCTTCGGCACATCCGGCAGCTTCGAGGCGACGAACCGCTTCTCCTCGAAGGCAAACTCCAGCCGGTGCGAGATCAGGAAGAGGCGCAGGATCCCGATCAGGCTGATCACGATCCAGGAGATCTGGATCAGCGCCGAGGCCAGGTTGAAATCCTGCAGATAGAGATCGAAGAGCACGCAGCTCGCCGCCACCAGGTTCAGCGCGGCATAGGTGTAGGTCTGTCCCCGGATCGCGCCGATCTGCAGCAGGAAATAGGCGCCGAGGTAAAGCCCGACGCCGAAGAGCCCGACGATATGCGGGAGCGTATGGAAAACGTCGAGCACCGGTTCCCCCGGGAAAACACTGTCCGGCCGCCACCCAACGCCGCGCCCTCCTCCCGCCTAGCCGAGCCGTTTGGCGGACGAAAGCCCGGAATGCGGCGAGGCGCGGTCGGCCGCATCCCGGCGTGACGCTGCGGTCTCAGAGGTCGAGGACCACGCGCCCCTCGTCCTCCCTCGCCGCCGGCACCGCGCAGCAGATCAGCGCCTCGCCCGCGCCGGTGGGCGCATTGGGCGAGCCGCGATAGGCGAGCGCGCCCTCCGCCTTCACCGCGCAGGTGCCGCAGCTGCCGGAGCGGCAGCCGAACTCCGGCGCGAGCCCGGCGCTCTCGGCCAGCTCCAGCAGGCTGCCCCCGCCCGGCTGCCAGGTCGCCGTCTTGCCGCTCTTGGCGAACACCACCTCCGTCGGCGCCTCGGCCTCCGCCGCGGCGGCCGGCGCGCTGCCGTCCGGGCGCCGCGTCAGCGAGGAGGGCCCGAACGCCTCCGCGAAGATCCGCGCATCGCGCACGCCCATATCGCGCAGCCCGTCATAGAGCCCCTGCACGAAACCCTCCGGGCCGCAGAGATAGAAGTCGTGATCGTCGAAGGGCAGCACCCGCTTCAGCACCGCCACATCGAGCCGGCCCGCGAGGTTGTAGTCCTCGCCATGCACCGCCTCCGCCTCGGGCCGGCTCAGAAGCTGCACCGCGCGCACCCGGTCGGAGACCTGCGCGAGCCGTGCCAGCTCGTCCGCGAAGGCCCGCTCGGCCATGCTCCGCGCCGAATGCAGGAACCAGACGGGCCGGGTGTGCCGCGTCCGCACCCCCTCCGCCAGCAGATGGCGCAGCATCGAGATCATCGGCGTGATCCCGATCCCGGCGGAGAGCAGCACCGCGGGTCGGCGCTCGGCGGCATCGATGGTGAAGCCGCCGCGCGGCGCCTGCGCCTCGATGATGGCACCCTCCGGCAGCGCGTGCAGATGCCGCGAGGCCAGCCCGTCGCGCTTGACGCTGAGCCGGAGCGTCCGGTCCTCCGGCGCGCTCGAGACCGTGTATTGCCGCCGGATCACCCCGTGGCCCGGCACCTCGAAGCGCACCGGCAGGTGCTGGCCCGCGCGGAACAGGGGCACCGCCCCGCCATCCACGGGCTCCAGCATCAGCGAGCGCACCGTCTCGCTCTCCGCCTTCGCCCCCGCGATCCGCCAGCGCCGCCAGGCGTCGCGCTCGGCCTCCGCGGCCAGCCGCGCCTCCGCCTCGGCCCAGTCCCCGGTGATCAGCGAATTCGGCGAGGGCTCGCCGCCGGCAAAACGCAGGCCGAGCGCGCCGCGCAGCCGCACCCCCTCGGTCATCCGGAAGCGCAGGAGCCGCTCGGCGCCCTGGAAGGCCGCGATCTCCGGGCCGTCGAACACGATCTCCGCGGTGCCGGTCATCTGCAACAGATCCCCGGTCGCGAAATCCACGAAGAGAAGCCCCGCGCGCGGGTCGAGCAGCAGGTTGCCGAGCGTGTTGAAATGCAGGTTGCCCGCGAAGTCCGGCACCGTCAGCACGCCGTCCGGGCCCACCCGCACGAAGCCCGGCTTGCCGCCGCGATGGCTCACATCCGCGCCGTGGCGCATGTCGCCGTCTGCCGGCGCGGCGGAGGCGATGAAGAAGGTGTCCGCCGCGCGGATCATCGCCTCGGCCTCCGCATCCAGCGCCTCCAGCCGCTCCGGCGCGGGCAGCGCGCCGGGGCCTGCGCTCTCTGCCACCGGCGCGCGGGTCAGGATGTATTGCGGGCAGTTGCCGAAGCTCTGGTCGATGGCGAGCGTCACGCCATCCGCCCCGGCCGCCTCCACCCGCGCCGCGAACCGGTTGCGCCGGCGGCTCTCGAAGGCGATGCCGAGCCCGCCGATCATCGCGCCGGGCGCGAGGGCCGCGGCCAGCGGGTCGCCGGGCCGCGGCTCGGCGGCGATGTGCAGATGCCGCTCATCCGGCGCGGAGAGAAAGCCCGGTGCCCCCGCCAGCATCGAGGCCCAGGGCCGCCCCTGCCCATCCACCGAGCCGAGCACGATGCTCGGCAGTTGCTCGAAGAAGTCGCGATGCTGCGCGGTCAGGTGGTCGCGCACATAGCGCGCGGCCATCGGGCCGATCCGCTCGACGACGCCGTAGCGCGCCTGGATCGCGATCTCGCCCTCGTGGAACGGACTGTCGGCGGGCGGCATCTCGGCAGGCACGGGCAGGGCGGGCGCCTCGGCGCTCGCGGTGACGGATGTGCTCATCGGTTGCTCCTCCGGGGGATGGCGCCCGGTGCCCCGCAGCCGGTGCGGCGCGGGGCAGGGGCGGGCTGGTCAGGGGCGGGCGGGGCCGGGGCGGGCGGGTCTCAGGCCGCCAGGCCCGCGGCGGTACGCTGCATGGGCACGAAGCCCTCCAGCGCTTCGATGCGCGCGAGCCAGGCGCGGATCGCGGGATAGGGCTCAAGGCTCACGTCCCCCTCCGGCGCATGCGCGATGTAGCTGTAGAGCGCGAGATCGGCGATGCTGGCGCGCTCGCCCACCAGCCAGCCGCGCGCGGCCAGCGCGCCTTCGACGACGCCGAGGATCGCATGCGCCTTCTCCTTGGCCGCCTCGTGGTCGAGGCCCGCGCCGAACACCGTCACCAGCCGCGCGGCCGCCGGCCCGTTGGCGATCTGGTTGGCCGCGACGGAGAGCCAGCGCTGGATCTCCGCGCGCAGGGCCGGATCGGTCGGGTACCAGTCCGTCCGCCCGCGGCTCTCGGCGAGATAGACGAGGATCGCGTTGGAATCGGCCACCACCGTGTCGCCGTCCTGCAGCACCGGCACCTGGCCGAGCGGGTTGAGCGCGCGGAAGGCGGGCGCCTTGTGCGCACCCGCGGCGAGGTCGACATCGACCAGCTCGGCCGGCTCGCCGATCAGCGAGAGGAAGAGCTGGGCGCGGTGGCTGTGGCCCGACAGGGCATGGCGGTGAAGCGTCGGCATGGGATGTCTCCTTTGGCCTGTCCCGGGGGTCCCGTGTGTGGGTCTGTGTCCGGGCTGTGCGCTGAGAGATACCGCGTGCGACCGCCGAGATAATCGGGCTGGAATGGAGAAGTTTGTCAACATATTGTTGACAGATGGACCAGATCGACACCGTGCGCGCCTTCCTCGCCGTGGCCGAGCAGGGGGGCTTCACGCAGGGCGCCGCCCGGCTCGGGCTCTCCAAGGCGCTCGTCTCCAAGCATGTGGCGGCGCTGGAGGCGCGGGTGGGGGTGCGGCTGCTCAACCGGACCACGCGGCGGGTCTCGCTCACCGAGGCGGGGCTTGCGTTCCGCGCCCGCGCGCTCGAGGCGGTCGCGACCTGGGAGGCGATGATGGAGGCGCCGGCGGAGGAGACCGGCCAGCCCTCGGGCCTTCTGCGCATCGCCGGGCCGCGGGTCTTCGGCGAGCGGGTGCTGGCGGGGCTGGTGGCGGAATTCCTCGCCGAGCAGCCGCGCCTGAGGGTGGATCTGGCGCTCGAGGAGCGGCAGGTGGATATCGTGGGCGAGGGCTTCGATCTGGCCCTGCGCATCGGGGTGCTGGAGGACAGCGCGCTGGTCGCGGTCCCGCTCGCGCCCTTTCCGTATGTGCTCTGCGCGGCGCCCGCCTATCTGGCGGTGCGCGGGACGCCGGCGGTGCCGGAGGATCTGTCAGCGCACGACTGCGTCGTGAACACGCCCGTGGCGCCCAACGGGCAGTGGAGCTTTCTGCGCGATGACCGGCTGGAGCGGGTGAGCGTGCCGGCGCGGGTGCGGGTCAACGGCGACGGGCCGGCGGCGGATTTCGTGCGCGCGGGCCTCGGGATCGGGCTGGTCTTCCGCCGGCCGGTGGAGGCGGAGCTGGCGGACGGGCGGCTCGTGCCGGTGCTGGAGGCGTTCCACGCCTATGACCGCAAGGTGCATGCGGTGGTGCCGCATCGCGTGGGCATGCCCGCCAAGACGCGGCTCTTTCTCGATTTCCTGCGGTCGCGCCTGCGCTGAGGGCGGGCCCGCGCGGTCCCGGGGCCCCGCCCGCCCCGCCCCTGTCCGCCCGCGCGCGCCCCCCCCCCCCCGGCCCCGCGCGGGCCCACCCTCAGAGCGCGCGGCAGCTCTCGTCGAGGGCCTCGAGGGTGGCGGCGAAATCGGCCGCGTCATGCGCGAGCGAGACGAAGCGGCGCACGCCCGGCAGCATGTACTGCCCGCGCCGCATCATGGCGGTGTCGAGCGCCTTCATCGCCGCGGTGTCGCCCGCGGCCATATCGGCATGGCACCGGGGCGGGGCGGCCATGAACAGGAACTGCCAGAGCGAGCCGACCCGCGCGGCGATGGCCGGCACCCCGTGGCTGTCGAGCACCCCCTGCGCCTCGGCGCAGAAGCGCGCGGCCGCCGCGTCGAGCCGCTCATAGGCGCCGGGCTCGGCCAGCACCTCGAGCGTCGCCAGCGTCGCCGCCGCCGCGATCGGGTTGCCGTGATGGGTGCCGTTGAAATAGGCGTAGCCCGGCCGGCCCTTGCGCGCGGGATCGGCGCGCTCGAGGATCTCGGCCTTCCCCGCGATCACCGAGAGCGCACCGGTCCCGCCGATCACCTTGCCGAAGCTCGCGAGATCCGGGGCGATGCCGAGCGCCGCCTGCGCGCCGCCATAGGCGATGCGGAACCCGGTTACCACCTCGTCGAAGATCAGCACCGCGCCGAGCCGGGTCGCCAGCGCCCGCAGCCCCGCCAGGAACGCCGGATCGCCCGCGATGATGCGCTGCACCGGCTCCACGATGATCGCGGCGAGATCCCCGGCATGCGCCTGCGCCACCGCCGTGGCCGCGGCGAGATCGTTATAGGGCGCGACCAGCATGCTGTCGCGCACCGCTGCGGGCTGGCCCGCGGTGTCCGCCAGCCCCTGCGGATAGGTCCCGATCGCCGCGGGGAAGGTGCTCACCAGGGCATAGTCGTGGTTGCCGTGATAGGCGCCCTCGAATTTCAGTACCTTCTCGCGGCCGGTATGCGCGCGCGCGAGGCGCATGGCATAGGCCGTCGCCTCCGAGCCGGTGGTGCAGTAGGCGATCTTCTCGGCGCAGGGGATATCGGCCACCAGCCGCTCGGCCAGCGCCACCGCCTGGTCGTTGAGCGCGCCGAACATGTGGCTGCCGCGCGCGGCCTGGGCCTGGATCGCCTCCACCACCGCGGGGTGCGAATGGCCGAGGATGAGCGCGCCGGCGCCGCCCGCATAGTCGATGTATTCCCGCCCGTCGACATCCCAGAACCGCGCGCCGCGGCCATGGCTGAAGACGAAGCGGATCTCCGGGGCCAGCGCGTAGCCGCCGAGGCCCGCGCCGGGCAGGCTGGCTTCGGCCGTGGCGAAGGCCGCGGCGCTGGGGGTGGGGATGTCCATGGCAGGGGCTCCTCTGGCGGGTGTCGGGCGTAGCGGGTGTCAGGCGTAGCGGGAGGTGGGCGCGCCCAGCCGGTCGAGATCGGGGGCGACGCCGAGGCCGGGGCTCTCGGGCGCGGCCATTGCGCCCGCCACCACCCGCGCGCCGCGCCCCGGAGCGGGGTCCACGGCGATCATGTCCTGGCAGGACCAGATCCGCTGGCGGAAGGGCGCGGAAACGGTCTGGGCGAGATGCGCGGCCTCTGTGTCGGCCAGCACCGTGCCGCCGGTGGGCATCACCGCGATGCGCATCCCGTGCGCGATTGCGAGATCGCGCAGGCGCGCCGCCCGGCTCAGCCCGCCCACCCGGTTGATCTTGATGTTCACCAGCTCCGCGATCCCCTCGCGCGCGATCCGAAGCATGTCCGCCACCGTCTCCAGCCGCTCGTCGATGGCGATCAGGTGGCGGGTCAGCGGGCGGATCGCGGCGCAGTCGTCCAGCGTCTCGCAGGGCTGCTCGAAGCTCACCGGCAGATCGGCGAGCGCGTTCATCACCGTCACCGCCTCGGCGCGGGTCCAGGCGCGGTTGACGTCGTAATAGATCTCCTCGCCCGCCAGCCGGTTGGCCTCCAGATGGCGCACCCGGGCGATATCCGCCTCCGGATCCGCGCCGATCTTGGCGGAATGCACCCGGTAGCCGCGCGCGCGGTAGTCCTCGATATCGGCCAGCATCGCTGCGGGCGTGCCGGTCGCGATGGAGGAGGCCGCCGGCGTCGCCCCCTCGAAGGCGCCGCCCAGCAGCCCGGACACGGGCACGCCCGCCGCCTGTGCCGCGATGTCGAGCACCGCCATGTCCACCGGCGCCTTGGCGTAGAGATGGCCGGGCAGGGCGAGATCCATCGCCCGCTCCACCACGCCGGGCCTGCGCGGATCGAGGCCCAGGATCGCCGGCGCCATGGTCTCGATCCCCGCCCGGATCCCGGGCCCGTGCGCGGGCAGATAGGTATGGCCCCAGGGACAGCCCTCGCCCCAGCCCGTAAGCCCCGCATCGGTCTCGACGCGCAGCACCGTGCTGTCCAGCCGGTCGAAGCGCAGCCGCCCGCCGGACAGCCAGTAGGGCTTTCTCAGCGGCAGATCGACCCGCCAGAGCGTGAGCGCCGTGATGCGCATCGCTGCCTCAGGCCGAGAACACCGGGGCGCCCAGAAGCGCCGGATCCGGCACCGCCCCCAGCCCCGGCCCCGCGGGCGGCGCGATCCGCCCGGCCGCCCGGGTCGGCGCCGCAGGGTCGAGCCGCGGGCTCACATAGCCCGAGAGATCGCACACATTCAGCACCGCCGCTGCCGGGGTCGCGGCCGCCAGATGCAGCCCCGCCGCCGTGGTCACATCCGAGCCCCACACATCCTCGATCACCATCTGGATGCCGCGCGCGAGGCAGAGATCCCGCGCCCGCCGCGCCGCCGAGAGCCCGCCGAACTTGGAGAGCTTCACCGCCACCACATCCATGCAGCCGAGCGCATGACCCCGCAGGATGCTCGCCGTATCGTGCCCGTTCTCGTCGATCTTCATCGCGAGCCCCGTCGCCCGGCGCACCTCCGCGCAGGCCTCCAGGCTCTTGCAGGGCTGCTCCAGCATCACGTCCAGATGCGCCACCGCGCGCCCGGTGCGGATGGCATCGAGCGTCGTCGCCCCGCAGTTCCAGTCCGCATAGACCAGCGGGCCGGTGCCCACCGCCTCGCGCACGGCCATGATCCGCTCCACATCGCGCCGCCAGTCCGCATCCGCGCCGAGCTTCACCTGGAACTGCGCGATCCCGGTCGCCTGCGCCTCGCGCGCGATCGCCGCCATCCGCTCCGGCGCGAGGCAGGAGATCGAATGGTAGAGCGGCAGATCCGCCGCATGCCGCCCGCCGAGCAATGCGTAGAGCGGCAGCGCCGCCGCCTGCGCCGTCAGGTCCCAGAGCGCGATGTCGATGGCCGATTTCACGTAAGGATGGCCCGGCAGCACCGCATCCAGCCGGTGCATCAGCGCCTCCGCGCCCAGCGGATCGGCGCCGAGCATATGCGGCGCCAGCTCCGCCAGCGCCGGCGCCACCCCCGCGGCATAGGCCGGCAGATAGCCGGGGATCGGGCAGACCTCCCCCCAGCCCACCAGCCCCGCATCGGTCTCGAGGCGGAGCAGCACCGAGGTCACCGCCTCGCAGCGCTTTCCCTCCGCCATCTCATAGGGCACATGGCTCGTCAGCCGCACCGCATAGGCGCTGAGCGCGGTGATCGCGAGCGCCGGCGCCGCCCCCCGCGCCGGCATCGCCAGCACTGCCGCGGTGCTCTCCGGCAGGGCCGAGACCGGGCTCATCCCAGCGCCTCGCGCACCCAGCCGTGCAGGGCCGCGATGGAATGCTCGCTGTCGATCCCGCAGGCCGGCGCCATCACCAGCGGCCCCGGCCGGTAGCCGCGCGAATTGAGCCCCCGCTGCACCCGCCGCACCAGCAGAAGGTCCTCGGCGAAGGTCGTGTCGCGGTCGAGATCGATCACCCCCTGCAGCCGGTCGTCCACCACCCCGTCCTGGCTGAACCAGCCGCGATGCACCCGCGTGTCGTCCACCGTCAGCGGGCGCCAGTAATAAGTATTCACCACCCCGCCCGGGTAGATCTGCAGGCTGAAGGCGGGAAAGAGGTAGAAGCTGCCATAGTCCGAGCCGGAGGTGTCGTACCACTGCCCGTCGCCCTGCGCCGCACCCGCCGCATGGTGCAGCACCCGCCCCGGCCCCATGGGCTGGATGTCGTAGGAGCCCGTATCCACCACCCCGTCCGAGAACGCCTTGTGGACATGGCCGCAATGGTAGCACTCGTTGTAATTCTCCACCGCCACCAGCCAGTTGCAGCCCTCATCGGCGGTGTGCTCATGGGCGAAGCGGCGGGTGTCGATGGTGGGGCAGAGCGCGCGCACCGCCTCCGCCACGCCCGGATAGGTCTCGGCCATGGGCGCCGCGGCCGCGTCGAAATTGACGAAGATGAAGCCGAGGAAGAGGTCGACCCGCAGCTCCGTCAGGCACACGCGGCTGCGGTCGAAGCCCGGCGTCGTCTTGCCGCCGGGGGCCGCGCGCAGCCGTCCGTCCAGCTCATAGGCCCAGGCGTGATAGGGGCAGACCAGCACCCGCGTCCGCCCCGTATCCTCCACCAGCGTGTGCCCGCGATGCTGGCAGACATTGTAGAAGCAGCGCACCGCCCCGTCGCGCCCGCGCACCACGAAGAGCGGCTCGTCCATCAGCTCGAAGGCGTAATAGTCGCCCACCGCCGGGATATTGGTCTCGTGGCAGACATACTGCCAGCTCGTCCGGAAGATCCGCTCGCAGGCGGCCGCATAGATCGCGGGATCCGTGTAGTAGCGCGATGGCAGGGCGACCGGCGCCGCGGGGGGAAGGCTGTCGTCGAGGGGGGCGTTCATCGGCGTCTCTCCTTCAGCCGAGTTGCGCAAGGGCGTCCGGCTCCGCATAGAGCCCGGCCTCCAGGCGGCGCGCATGGAAGCGCTCGATGCGCGCCGCGGCTTCCGCACCCGCGCGGCTCACCATCACCGCCACCAGCCCCTCCAGGAGCGCCGTCACGGCGGCCTGGCTCTGGAAGAACTGCGGCGTGTGGGTGGGCGCGATCAGCAGGTAGTCCGAGAACCGCGCGAGCGGCGCGGTGGGGCTGTCGGTGATGCCCACGATGGTGGTGCCCGCCGCGGAGGCCATCTCCACCGCCGCCATGGTCTCGGCGCGATAGGGCTGGAAGGTCAGCGCCACCAGCACATCCTCCGCGCCGGCCCAGGCCAGGTCGTCCACCGGCTGGCTGCCATGGCGCGGCACCGGCTGGATGTGCTCGAAGGCCATCCGCGCGACGTACCAGAACTGATGTGCCAGGCTGTAGGCCGAGCCCATGCCGAGCACGAAGACCCGCGGCGCGGTGATGATCGCCTCCGCCGCGGCCTCCAGTACCGCCGGCTCCTGGCGCCGCCACACGGTCTCGACATTCTCCGCGGTGGCCTGCGCCATCTCCGCCACCACCGCGGCCGAGCCGCCCTTGCGCGCCAGCGCCTGCAGCCAGTCCGCCCGGCTGCGGAAGGTGCCGAGCCCGCCCGAGGCCAGGAAGTCCCGGAACCGCTCGCGCATCGCGTCATAGCCCTCGAAACCGAGGGTCTGCGCCAGCCGCACCAGCGTGTTCGGGTGCACCTCCGCCTTGGCCGCGAGCGCGCGCATCGACTGCATGCCCACCTCGCGCGGATTGTCGATGATGTAGCGTGCCGCGCGCTGGAGCTGGGCCGACAGCCCGTCGAACCCCTCGGTCAGAGCGGCGATCACGGCTTCGGCGGAGGCAGGCAGCGCGGTTGGCATGTCACAAGCCATTTGACTTTGGTTCACTTGTACCATTCGGTAGCGAAGGATCAGGCGGCTGGCAATCGGATTCGCTGGCCCATAATGCGGAGACCCTCGAATGCGCGATCAGGCGAAGGTGGTGATCATCGGCGGGGGGGTGATGGGCTGCTCGCTCGCCTATCACCTGGCCGCGGAAGGCTGGACGGATCTGGTGCTCCTGGAGAAGGCCGAGCTCACCTCGGGCTCCACCTGGCACGCCGCCGGCCAGATCACCCATTCGGTCAGCCATTACGGCCTCGCCAAGATGGCGGCCTACGGGACCGAGCTCTATCCCAGGCTGGAGGCGGAGACCGGCCAGTCCGCCACCTGGCATGGCTGCGGCTCGCTGCGGGTGGCCTATGAGGCGGCGGAGGTGGACTGGCTCCACTACACCCTCTCCGTCGGCCGCGGGCTCGGCCATGCCATGGAGATCGTCGGGCCGGAGCGGATCCGCGAGCTGCACCCCTTCTACACTCTCGACGGCATCAAGGCGGCGCTGCACACGCCCCATGACGGGCATGTGGACCCTGCCGGCGTCAGCTTCGCGCTCGCCGCCGGGGCGCGCCAGCGCGGCGCCGCCGTGATCCGGCGCAACCGTGCGACCGGCATCACCCGGCAGCCCTCGGGCGAGTTCACGGTGCATACCGAGCAGGGCGATATCCGCGCCGAGATCGTCGTCAACGCCGGCGGCACCTATGCGCGCCAGATCGGCGCCTGGGTCGGCCTCGACCTGCCGATCGCCAACCTGCTGCACCACTATCTGATCACCGATCCGGTGCCCGAATTCGCCGACCTGCCCGCGGAGCTTCCGGTGGTGCGCGACGACCGCCAGGTCTCCGGCTATATCCGGATGGAGCAGAAATCCGGCCTCATCGGCATCTACGAGAAGGCCAACGCCGCCACGGTCTGGGACGAGGGCACCCCCTGGGAGAGCGAGAACGAGCTATTCGAGCCGGATTTCGACCGCATCATGCCCTGGCTGGAGAACGCGATGGAGCGCATGCCTGTGCTCGCCGAGCTGGGCCTGCGCCGCGTCGTCCACGGCGCCATTACCCATCCGCCGGACGGCAACATGATGCTCGGCCCCTCGGGCCTGCGGAACTTCTGGCTCTGCTGCGGCAGCCAGGTGGGCATCGCCTGGGGGCCCGGGGCGGGCAAGTATCTCGCGCAATGGATGGTGCACGGCGCGGCCGATATCTCCATGGCGAGCTTCGATCCCCGCCGCTTCGGCGCGCGGATCGACGGGACTTACCGGATCGAGAAGGCGAAGGAGGACTATCTTCTTCGCCACGAGATCCCCTTCCCGCATCTCGACCGCCCCGCCTGCCGGCCCTCGCATTCGAAGACCTCGCCGCTCTACGAGGTGCTGAAGGCGCGCGGTGCGGTGTATCAGGACGTCTATGGCTGGGAGCGGCCCTACTGGTATGCGCCCCAGGGCATGCCGGCCGCGCATATCCACAGCTTCCGCCGCTCCGCGCTGCACGACGTGGTGGGCGCCGAGGTGACCGGCCTGCGCGCCGCGGCGGGCATCGCCGATCTCACCGCCTTCGCCAAGATCGAGGTCTCGGGCGCGGATGCGGCGGCGTTCCTGGAGCGGGTGAGCTCGAACCGGCTGCCGAAGAAGCCGGGCTCCGTGAGCCTCACCTATCTCGTGAACCCCAATGGCCGGCTGGAGGGCGAGGCGACCTGCGTGAAGCTCGCGGAGGGGCGGTACTATCTGGTCTATGCCGCGGCGAAGGAGGCGTCGCTGCTCGACTGGCTCGGCCTGCAGTGCCGGCCCGGCGAGGCGGTTGCCTTCGAGAACGTCTCCGAGGCGCTCGGCGTGCTGATGCTGGCCGGCCCCGCGAGCCGCGAGATCCTGGCCGCCTGCACCGCAGCACCGCTCGACAACGCCGCTTTCCGCTGGCTCTCGTCCCAGGAGATCGCGGTGGCGGGGGTGGCCGGGGTGCGCGCGATGCGGGTGACCTATACGGGCGAGCTCGGCTGGGAGCTGCATGTGCCGATGGCGGGGATGCGCGCGGTCTACGAGGCGCTGGTGGCGGCCGGGGCAGGGCGCGGACTCGTCCATGTGGGCTCGGCCGCGCTCAATGCGATGCGCATGGAGAAGGCCTACAAGTCCGGCCACGAGATCACCAACGAAGTGACGCTCGCCGAGGCGGGGCTCACCCGCTTCGCGCGGCCGGAGGGCTTCCAGGGCGCGACCACGTCGCTGGCCCCGCCGGCGCGCTGGGCGATCGCGCTCCTGAAGCTGGAGGAGGCGGGGGCCGAGAGCGATCCGCTCGGCTCGGAAAGCGTCTGGGCGGAGGGCCGCGTCGTGGGCTCGATCGCCTCGGGCGGCTATGGCTACGGCATCGGCGCCTATCTCGCCTGGGCCTATCTGGCGCCGGACTGGGCGGTGGCGGGCCGGCGGCTCGAGGTCATGGTGCTGGGCGTCCCGCGCAAGGGCGTTGTGATCGAGGGGGCGGTGTGGGATCCCGGCAATGCGCGGATGCGCGCGGAACTGGAGCCGGCGGCGTAAGGGGCGGGGCGCATCCCGGCCCGCGCGGCCCCGGGGCCCGCCCACCCAGGCCGCCCGCGCCGCCGGGGCGGGCGGCGGGTCTCCCCCCACCCCGGGGCCGCGCGGGCCGGGGTGCGCGCCGGGCGCCCTCACAGGGGGCGGGGGC
>JBCBWF010000326.1:0-5724 GCA_039817245.1 Pseudomonadota bacterium
GACGATGCAGGCGACGCGCCCGTCGATGGCAGCGCTCATCGCGCGCCCTCCTCTCAATGCTCTTCGGCGGATCGGGCCCGTCTCCCCGGGCGAGGCCACCTGTTCAGGCGCGCCTGCTAGTACGCCGGGCATGGCTCCTGCAAGCCCCGCCTCGCCGTCGCGCCCCCTTGCGCGCTCGCCCGGATGGCTCTAACCACATGCCGCGCTTGCGCCCGGGCAAGCGCCAGGCGCTGCTCGCGCCTGTGCACGAGCCTGTGGATAACCGCGTGGATGAAAGCGGGCCGAATGGCGTGAAGGCCAGCCCTGCCGCGCAAAAATTGCACGGCCCCCTTCTTTTTGAGCTCCAGCCCTCGCGTCAAGGTCCAGAGATAAAAGGGTTTTCATCCCGCATTTGAGAATTGCCCGACGTGCCATAAACGAGCGAATTCGAAATGCATTTATGCTGCTATCGCATTGTCCTTGATTCAGTGCCGATTCGCAACGATTGCACCACATGCAGACATCCCGGCGGATGGACGCGCAGCTGTGGGCCTTTTGCGGCAATCGCGCCCCTGTCGCCACGGCATGGAACAGTATTGCATCGAAATCATTCTGATTTTCCCAAGATTACCGCTGAATGGAATTCGTATCTGTAGAGCAGAAGTTTTCGCCTTTATTGGACCTACAGCGCCCCGGCTGCGCCTGCGCCCAGCCCGCGGGCCCGTTTCGGCACATGTGAGGGCCCGGTGGCGCCCCCCTCGGCGCGGCCCTGTGGAAAACCCGGAGCGGCGGTGGAAAACCGTGCGCGGCCGGCTGGCGCCACGCTCAGAAGCGGCCTGGCGGCCACTGCGTCGCGCCCACCGCTCGCGTCCTTGACGCAACGGCCGCCGCCCCAGTTTTCCCACAATGCGCAGCGTCTCCCGGAGCGGGTCGCGCCGCCGGTCGGCGCGCGCCGGGCGCCCTGTCCGGCAGCGCTAAGGGCACCGGCGCGGCTGGACCGGCCCCCTCGAATCGGCGTAGAACATTTATGGAACATTTGTACTGGAGCGCCCATGATCCCCTCCTCCCCTCTCCCGCAGGCCGCCCCCCTTCCGCCCGCGCCGGATGTCTCGGCGCTCGCAGCGGGGCGGATGCATGAGGCGGCGGGGCCGGGCCGGCGCGTCTTCGCGCTCGCGCTTGCGGGCCAGCTGGCGGAGGCGGATCCGGGCCCGGCCTCCTGCACGGTGCTCTGGATCGTGGATGCGCGCCGCAGCGAGGGGTTCTGCCCCGCCGGCCTCGCAGCGCTGATCGATCCCGCGCGGCTCGTCCTCGCCCGGCCCACCGGGCTCATCGCCGCGCTGCAGGTCGCGGAGGAGGCGCTGCGCTCCGGCGCGGTCCCCTTCGTCGTCGCCGATCTCGAGGAGGCGCCGGATCTCACCCAGAGCCGCCGGCTGCAGCTCGCCGCGGGCACCGGGGGCGGGCGCGGGCTCTGCCTCGTGCCGGAGGGGCGGCTGCGGAGCAACGCGGCCGAGACCCGCTGGCACTGCGCCCCCATCCCGCAGCCCCGCCAGGCCGAGGCCGGCCAGCGCGCCCAGCACGGCGCCCCGCAGCACTGGGAACTCGTCAAGAACAAGCGCGGCCCGCTCGGTGCCTGGGACGTCGCCGTCGGGCGCCTGCGCCCCCCCGACGCGCCGCTGCCTGCCCGTCCGCGCATGGACAGCCGGGCGCGGCAGCAGGCCAGCGCATGACCACGCAGCGCCCGCTGCCCCATCTCGAGGCGCTGGGCGGCCCCGCCCAGGGCAATCCCGCCCAGGGCAGCCCGGCGCCGCGCAGACCGGCGCGCACCGCGCGCGCCCCTGCGGCCCAGCCTTCGCTCAAGCCCCAACCGCCCCCCAGGCCGACACCTAGGCCGACACCCAGACCGCCCTCCATGCCTCGCCGCGTCATCGCCGTCGCCCTGCCCCATCTCGCCGCCGAGCAGCGCCTGCGGCGTGAGGGGCTGTCCGGCCTTGCCGTCCCCTTCGCGCTTGCGGGGCAGGACGGAGGCGCGCTGCGTCTCACCTCGCTCAACGCCGTGGCGGAAGCCGCGGGGCTCGCGCGCGGCATGGGGCTGGCGGATGCACGCGCGATCTGCCCGCGCCTGCTCACCCGGCCCGCCGAGCCCGAGCGCCACGCCGCCTTCGCCGCAGCGCTGGCGCGCTGGGCCGAACGCTTCGCGCCGCTCGTCGGGCAGGGCGCTGCCGGCGCGCTGGTGCTCGACGCCACCGGCTGCGCGCATCTCTTCGGCGGCGAGGGGGCGATGCTCGAGGCGATCCTCGGCGGGCTCGCCGCCCACGGCCTCACCGCCCGCGCCGCCATGGCCGACACCAAGGGTGCCGCCTGGGCGCTCGCCCATTTCGGGGGCGACCGGCTCGCCATCGCAGCACCCGGCTCCGCCCGCGCGCGCCTCGCGGACCTGCCCGTCGCCGCCCTCCGCCTCGCGCCGGACGAGGCGGCGGCCCTCGCCGCCACGGGGCTTGCCACCATCGGCGACATGGCAGGCGTGCAGCGCGCCCAGCTCGCCCGGCGCTTCGGCCTCACGGTGATGCGCCGGCTCGATCAGGCGTTCGGCGCCGAGCCCGAGCCCGTCGCCCCCGCCCGCGCCGTGCCGCGCTTCGCCACCCGCCTCACCCTGCCCGAGCCCATCGGCCTCGTGAGCGACCTCGTCGCGGGGCTCGACCGGCTGCTCGAACGGCTCTGCGCAGCGCTGGAGGCCGAGCAGCAGGGCGCGCGCGCCCTCCGCCTCACCGCGCGCCGGGTGGACGGGGCGGATACCGGCGCCGTCATCCGCCTCGCCCGGCCGCTGCGCGACCCGATGCGCCTGCGCGCCCTCTTCCAGCCGAAGATCGAGGCGCTGGATGCGGGCTTCGGGATCGACGCGCTCCGCCTCGAGGCCACGCGCACCGAGCCGCTGCGCCCTCGCCAATCCTCGGGCCCCGCCTCAAGCCCCGCATCGGGCCCCGCATCGGGCCCCGCATCGGGCCCCGCATCGGGCCCCGCGCCCAACCCCTCCGGCCCCCAGTTCGCCGGCACCAGCGCGGAGGACCGCCTCGCCGACCTCCTCAGCCGCATCGGCAACCGCATCGGCTTCGAGAACCTCGCGCGCTACCTGCCCGCCGAAAGCCACATCCCCGAGCGCGCCTTCACCGTCGCCGCCGCCGCCTGGTCCGACCCGGGGGACTGGCGCGCCGCGCGCAGCCCCGGCGCCCCCCCACGCCCGATCACCCTGTTCGCCCCCGAACCGGTCTTCGCCGAGCCCGAAGCCCCGAGCCCTGTCACCCAGGCACCAGGCGCCCCGGCTCCAAGCACCCCGGCTCCAGGCGCCCCGGCCCCGGACAACGCGCGCCCCGCCGGCACCCGCCTCCCCCCGCCCGCGCGCTTCCGCTGGCGCGGCCGCAGCCTCACCCTCGCCGCCGCCGAGGGCCCCGAGCGCCTCGCCCCCGAATGGTGGTGGGACGACCCGGCCTGGGCCGCCGGGGTGCGGGACTACTGGCGCATCGCCACCGCCGAGGGCCCCCGCCTCTGGCTCTTCCACACCCCCGCCTCGCCCGCGGGCCCCGCCTGGCACGTCCACGGCGCCTTCGCCTGAACGCCGCCGCCTTCGCCATGGCGCATCCCCGCCCGCGCCGCTACGCTCTCCCGGCCGTCATTCGCGCCGAAAGCCATTGCCCATGAAGGACGACCTTCCCCAGCCCGCCGAGCCGGCCCACCGCGTCGCCCTCCAGCCCGACCCGGACGACGCCCTCCTCACCCGCATCCGCGAGATCAGCCAGAACGCCCGCACCACCTGGTTCGGCCTGCTCGCCCTCCTCGCCTTCATCGGCGTCACCCTCATGGCGCATGAGGACGCCCACTTCTTCGCCCACGGCGTCGAGACCGAACTCCCCCTCATAGGCCTCTCCGTCCCCACCCGCGCCTTCTTCATCGCAGCCCCCCTGCTGCTCGCCGCGGTCTACGCCTATTTCCACCTCTACCTGCTGGCGCTCTGGGACCGGCTCGCCACCGCCGACAGCACGATCGAGGGCGCCCCGCTGGCCGAGCGCAGCTATCCGTGGCTGTTGTCGCAAACCGCCCTCTGGCTCCGCACCATGCGACGGGGCGACGGCTCCGCCCCCCGCCGCGCCATGGGCCCGATCACCGCGATCCTCACCTTCGGCATCTCCTGGGCGCTCGCCCCGGGCCTCCTCGCGCTCCTCTGGATCGAGAGCTGGCCCTATCACGCCGCCTGGCTCAGCCTCATCGCGGCCGGCGCCCTCTTCGCGGCGCTCTGGGTGGGCGTCACCACCGCCTGGGTCTTCTGGCTCCTCATGGGCCCGCGCGGCGAGCGCTCGGCGGAGTGTCATCGCACCCGCTGGCCCCTCGTCGCCACCGGCCTCGCCGTCGCCCTCACCCTCACCGCCTTCACCCTCGGCCGCACCGGTTACGACGGCTGGCACACCCTCCCCCTCGCCTGGAAACGCAACCCCGAAACAGGCCGCATAGTCGAGCAGGTTGTCGACGGCCGCATCCGCCTCATGGCCGAGAACCCGCTGCCCGACCTGATCCCCCCGGCCCCCGCCAACCTCCGTGAGGCCGAACTCACCATCCGCCCGGCGGACTGGACCTCCCACGCCCTCTGGCTCGAGGATTTCGAGGAACGCTACCGCAAACGCGAAGGCCTCCCTCTCGCCGGATCGCTCTCCGGTGATCAGCAAATCGAGTTCGATCAAGAAGCCTGGGAGCGCTATGCAAATCGCACTCGAGCACTCCAGTCACCAAACCTCCAAGCCCGTGATCTGCGCGGTGCCGATTTGCAGCGTTCATTCATGTCCGGTGCTGATCTTCGGTCTGTTCGGTTAGAGAAAGCGGTTCTCAAGGAGGCTCAATTGCAAGGCGCAGATCTTAGCAGAGCACAGATGAGGGAAGCTGACTTTACTGACGCACGTATGCAAGGTGCTGTATTTAATTGGGCACGTATGAATGGAGCGATATTTATAGGTGCGCAGATGCAAGGAGTTGAGCTTGTCGGATCGTGGATCTCTGGAGCAAAATTGCTTGGAGCGCAGATGCAAGGAACTGACCTTAGCAGGGCCGAGTTACAAGACGCAAATCTACGCGGAACTAATTTGCAGAGGGCAGACTTTACACGAGCGGAGATGCAGGGCGCCGATCTCACTGGAGCTAATCTACAGGGTGCAGACCTACAACGAGCTCAAATGCACTGGGCGATCCTAGACGAAGCTAGCATGCAGCGCGTCAACTTACGATTGGCGCGGCTGCACTGGGCAATTCTTTCCAATGCTTCTCTGGAAGGCGCTGATCTTGCAGGAGCAGATTTGCAAGGAGCCGATCTCAGCGGAGCAAAGCTACTAGGAGCTGATCTTAGCGGCGCAGAGATGCAAACAGTTGATCTTAGTGGAACGGCATTGGAGGGTGCCGATTTGAGCGGCGCAAGAGTCGAAGGCGGAAACTGTCTCGGCATCTCACTCAACGGCGCTATCCTGCAATCTACTATATTTCTCTGCGATGACTCGTCGGAAGATAGTTTGAAACGAGCAGTAGGTAACAACGACACGCTGTTGCCCGATCTTGAACATGTCTGGTCGTGCTTAGATTCTGACGCGATCGTATCAGATGAGCCTAACGCGATTGGCGACATCATCGTCGGCCTGGCGCACCATCCATCTGGCACCGCCAACACCGAATTCGTTAGAACGCTTGACCGGATTTCGCGTCAAGTTGCAGAGC
>JBCBWF010000682.1:0-1502 GCA_039817245.1 Pseudomonadota bacterium
GTGGAGGGCGATCGGCTGGCGGACGGGCTCTGGAAAGCGGGGCTCCTGATCGCGACCATCGCGGTGGTCAACATGCTCTGGCTCTCGCTCGGCGCCGCCCTGACGCAGGTGGTGCGCGATGCCCGCGTCTCGCGGATCGTCAATCTCGGCTTCGCGGCGCTGCTGCTCGCCTCGGTGGCCTTCGCAGTGCTCGGCTAGGCGCGCTTGCGATAGGTGAGCGCGTAGGCGCGGTCGTCGGAATGCTCGTGGCCGGGCCGGGCATACATCGCCACCTCGACCAGCCCGAGATCGGTGATGGCGCCGCGGCCCTCGAGGCCCCGGATCACCGCCTCGAAGCCGGCCTTCACGAAGAAGGCCTTGTTCACGCCGAGCACGAAGAGGGCGCCGGGACGGGCGATCCCCAGAAGCGGCTCCAGCGGCTCGGGGCCGAGATGGCCTGAGGTGAAGGTGCCCGCGGAGACGACGGCGCCGTAGTCGCGCGCGAGCGGGGCGAGATCTGCGGTGAGATCGGCATGGAGCGTGGCGCGGTAGAGGCCCTTCTCCGCGGCCCTGGCGAGCATCTCCGCCGAGATGTCGATGCCGTCGATCTCCGCGGGCGCCAGCGCGAGGGCTTCGGCGACGAGCCCGGTGCCGCAACCGATATCGGCCACCGGGCGGTCCCGCTCGGTCGCCCTCTCGCGATAGACCGAGGCGATGGCGACCGGATAATGATAGCCGAGCGCACCGGCGAAATCGGCATCGTAGGTCGCGGCGAATTCAGCGTAATAGGCCTTGTTGTCCTCGGGCGTGGCCAGCTTGTAGGCGTTCTCCAGCAGCGATTGCCCTTTGCTCGTTTCGGCCATCCGCATCACTCCGGCTGCTTCAGTGGCATCCTAGGCCGTGTGCCCGCCGGTTGCCAGCGGGATGCCGCTGCACGCACGGACCGGCTGACTGGCGGGCGCGACGGCCGCGCGCCCCCCCGCCGTTCCCGCGTCTTGCACCGCCCGCAGCCGCTGGCCTCAGGGGCTCGGCGGCCATCGGCGCGCCGCATCGTCCTGCCCGCGATCCCGATCACGCCCTGCTTCGGTTCTGTCGCCCGATCGCCGCCGAGCCACCGGCCATCGGCCAAGTTGCGCTCCGTTGGCCGGAGCCATGTCAGGGAGGTCCGACCCCGGCTCAACCGTCCAACCCCGATCCAGAGAGCCGGCTCGTCTTGATCCCCACGGCAACGAGCGAAGCGGTCACGGCCGGGACACCGGACGATCCCCCGGCTCAATCCGTGGCTCCGGAGCGGATCGCAGCAAACGGCTCCGGCCCCAGGGACCAGCAGTGGCGGGAAGGGATCTACTTGTTCACCCTGTGTTCGGATCCTCGTCTCTAAAATCACGCGGGAGGGTGCGGCCGCACCCAGTGTCCATGGCCGGACCGCCAGTGATCCGGATCCCGTTCGAAGATGCTTCGGTCAGCGCAGACCAAGGGGCCTCGAACGGGATCCGGATCACTGGCGGTCCGGCCAAGGACAC
>JBCBWF010000555.1:0-2788 GCA_039817245.1 Pseudomonadota bacterium
CCAGTCCCCGGTCTCCCTCGCCGCCGAGACGAACCTCCGCGACATCCTCACCACGCTCGACGCCGCACCCCCGGCACTTGCCATAATCGATTCGATCCAAACCCTCTGGCTCGACACAGTCGACAGCGCGCCCGGCTCCGTCTCCCAGCTCCGCGCCGTCGTCCACGAACTCGTCAGCTTCGCAAAACGCCGCGGCACCGCCGTCCTGCTCGTCGGCCACGTGACCAAGGAGGGCCAGATCGCCGGGCCCCGCGTCGTGGAGCACATGGTCGACACGGTGCTCTATTTCGAAGGCGAGCGCGGCCACCAGTTCCGCCTGCTGCGCGCCGTCAAGAACCGCTTCGGCCCGGCCGACGAGATCGGCGTCTTCGAGATGACCGGCGCCGGTCTCGCCGAAGTGCCCAACCCCTCCGCCCTCTTCCTCGGCGAGCGCGGCGAGCGCGCCTCGGGCTCGGTGGTCTATGCGGGCATCGAGGGCACCCGCCCCGTCCTCGTGGAGTTTCAGGCGCTTGTCGCCCCCTCGGCGCTCGGCACCCCGCGCCGCACCGTGGTGGGATGGGACAGCGGACGCCTCGCCATGACCCTCGCGGTGCTCGAGGCGCGCGCCGGCATCGGGTTCGGCGGCCAGGACGTCTATCTCAACGTCGCCGGCGGCCTGCGCGTCTCCGAGCCCGCCGCCGATCTCGCCGCCGCGGCCGCCCTCGTCTCCGCGCTCGCCGGCACCGTCATCCCCGGAGAGACGGTCATCTTCGGCGAAATCAGCCTCTCCGGCGCGCTGCGCGGCGTCTCCCAGGCGGAGGCGCGCCTGCGCGAGGCGGAGAAGCTCGGCTTCACCGCCGCCATCCTTCCCGAAGCCGGCAAGATCACCGGGGCGAACCGGATCCGCCTCATCCGCGTTGCGGATTTGGCGGGGTTTGTTACGACTACGGGCCAAAGTCAGTGAGTGACGCGAGGGGGGACAGTCGCGCATGGAGCAGTTCACGATTGTCGATGGAGGCGTGGCCGCGATAGCCGTCATCTCCGGCATGCTCGCCTATGCCCGCGGCTTCACGCGCGAGCTCTTCGCCATCGCCGGCTGGATCATCGCCGCGGGCGTGGCCTTCTACGCGGCTCCCTTCGTGGAGCCCCTCATCCGCGAGGCGCCGGTCATCGGCCAGTTCCTCGCCAGCTCCTGCGTCATCTCGATGATCGCGGCCTTCACGCTGGTGGTCGCGGTCACGCTCCTGGTGATGTCCGTCTTCACCCCGCTCGCCTCGAACATGATTCTCGAGAGCGCGCTGGCGCCGGTCGATCGCGCCCTCGGCTTTCTCTTCGGCGTGGCCCGCGGGCTCGCGCTCGTGGCCGTCGGCTACCTGCTCTACGTCAATCTCTCCGGCGGCGCCGAGTGGGAGCCGCTGCAGAATGCCGCCTCGCGCCAGATCTTCGACGAGCTCGCCGTGCTCGTGGAGCAGAACCTGCCCACCCAGGTGCCGGACTGGTTCGGCCAGCGCATCGATGCCCTCATGGCCCCCTGCGGCGCCGAAATCGCGCCCAGCAGCGGAAGTGGCAACACGGATGGCGGCTCGGGCACGGCCCCGGCGCCGGCGATCCAGCCTGCCCCGGGCACGAACAGCTGAGCCCGCGCATCGCGCAAAGCTGGTAGGCCTTTCCGTGTCGGGGTCGTGACAGCGGCCCCGCCGCGCCTATATACCGGCCCCGTAGAGCGTTGGAGGTCTGGCTCATGAACGGAACGACCGGCGGCCTGGCCCTTCCCGGAAGCACACCGCTCGACGACGACACCCTACATGAGGAATGCGGGGTCTATGGCGTGATCGGCATGGACGAAGCGGCGAACTACGTCGCCCTCGGCCTGCATGCGCTGCAGCACCGCGGCCAGGAGGCGGCCGGCATCGCCGCCTATCACCCGGAGAGCGGCTTCAACACAGTCCGGCGCATCGGCCTCGTGCGCGACAACTTCACCAAGCAGTCGGTGATGAGTGCCGTTCCCGGCCGGATCGCGCTCGGCCATACGCGCTACTCCACCGCCGGCAGCAAGGGCCAGCCCTCCTTGCGCGACGTGCAGCCCCTCTATGCCGAGTTCGCCCTCGGCGGCTGCGCCATCGCGCATAACGGCAACCTCACCAATGCCGATCAGCTCCGCCGCCAGCTCATCGAGCGCGGCTCGATCTTCCAGTCCACCTCGGACACGGAATGTCTCGTCCATCTCATGGCGCGCTCGATCCAGCGCACCATCCCCGAGCGGATGAAGGATGCGCTGCGCCTCGTCGAGGGCGCCTTCTCGGTGATCGCCATGACCCGGCACAAGCTGATCGGCGTGCGCGACCCGCGCGGCGTGCGCCCGCTCGTGCTCGGCCGGCTCGGCGAGGGCTGGGTGCTCTCCTCGGAGACCTGCGCGCTCGATATCGTCGGCGCGCGCTTCGAGCGCGAGATCGAGCCCGGCGAAATGGTGATCGTCAGCGCCGACGGGGTCGCCTCCAGCCGGCCCTTCGAGCCCTGCCGGCCGCGCTTCTGCATCTTCGAATACGTCTATTTCTCGCGGCCGGACAGCGTGGTCGGCGGCATGTCGGTCTACGAGACGCGCCGCCGGATCGGCGTCGAGCTCGCCCGCGAGGCCCCGGCCGATGCCGATCTGGTCTGCCCCGTGCCCGATAGCGGCACGCCCGCCGCCATCGGCTACAGCCAGGAAAGCGGCATTCCCTACGCGATGGGAATCATCAAGAGCCAGTATGTCGGGCGCACCTTCATCGAGCCGACGGACCAGATCCGCGATATGGGCGTGCGCCTGAAG
>JBCBWF010000385.1:0-4882 GCA_039817245.1 Pseudomonadota bacterium
CGAGGGCGGGATCAGGATCCCCAGCGTCCCCCCCGCCGCCAGCGTCCCCGCCGCCAGCCGCGGCGCATAGCCCAGACGCAGGAGCTCCGGCAGCGCCACGCGCCCCATGGTCGAGGCCGTCGCCAGCGACGAGCCGCAGACCGCGCCGAAACCCGCGCAGGCCCCCACCGCCGCCATGGCCACACCGCCGCGCACCCGCCCCGCCAGCGCCGAGAGACCGTGGAAGAGATCCCGCGACAGCCCCGCCTCGCTCGCGAGAAACCCCATCAGCACGAAGAGCGGAATCACGGACAGCTCGTAGCTCGCCACATTCGACCACAGGAGCGTCTTGAAACTCTTCAGATAGGGCTCGAAGCGCAGCCAGGGCACCGCGAGCGACAGCGCCCAGTTCCCGCCGATGCCCACGAGCAGCATCGCCAGCCCCACCGGCATCCGCAGCGCCAGCAGCACGAAGAGGAGCGCGAGCCCCGCAACCCCGATGGCGAGCGGGTCAGTCATCGCCGCCGCCAGCCGGCCCTCCGGACCCGGGCGCTCCGCCGCCCTCCGGCGCCCACACCGCCTGCCAGGCGGCGATCAGCGCCCAGAGCGCCAGCGAGGCGAGACCTGGCAGGTAGAAGGGCCACTCCGGCCAGCCCAGGATCGGCGTCCGGATTCCGTCCGCCCGCGTCTCGGCCATCCCGTCCGCCATC
Source organism: Pseudomonadota bacterium (assembly GCA_039817245.1). Lineage (GTDB taxonomy): Bacteria > Pseudomonadota > Alphaproteobacteria > Rhodobacterales > Rhodobacteraceae > Thermohalobaculum. The sequence goes on from JBCBWF010000385.1 coordinate 690, forward strand.
CATACCATCAGGAAAAGCGCCACCGCCGCGGTCAGCGCCAGCCACAGCCGGTCGAGCCCCCGCGCCAGCCCCCGCGGCAGCCGCGCGGCGAAAAGCTCCACCGAGACATGGCCCCGCTGCAGCTGACACCAGGGCAGGAGCATCAGCGCCGCGGCCGAGACCGCGAGGCGCACGAAATCCTCGTAGCCCGGCAGCGCGGGCACGGCACCGCCCCAGAGCCCCGCTGCCCGGTCCGCCGCGAAGGCCGCGATATTGGCGGTGGTCACGAGCACGATGGCACCCAGAAGCGCGCCCCCGAGGAGCGCCCAGACAAGGGCCGTACGGGCGATCCAGAGGGACAAGAGGCAGGCCTTTCGCAAAGCGCACCGGGCCGCGCGGCCCGGAGCCGGTCAGTCAGCGCGCGTCACGCGGCCCCCGCGGCACTCGGCTCCCGCGGCACTCGGCCCCCGAGTCACTCGGCATGCGCGGCCATCGCGGCGCGGGCCTTGCTCACCAGCGCCTCGCCATCGATGCCGGCCTCCTCCATCTCCGCCACCCAGCGCGAGATCGCGGTCGTCGACTTGGCCATCAGGGCATCGTAGACGGCGGGGCTCAGCGTCTCCACCGCGCCGCCCGCGGAGCCGGTCTGCAGCGCCTTGCCCGGCGCCTCCACCGCATCCCAGACCGCGCCGAACTCCTCCGCGATCGCCGCGCCGGAATGCGCATCGAGCACCGCGCGCAGATCCTCCGGCAGGCCCTCGTAACGTTCCTTGTTCATCGCGAAGAGGAAGATGGAGGTGCCGAAGCGCAGGCCCTCCGGCCCTTCCAGCGAGGTCTCGGTCAGCTCCTGCAGCTTCAGCGGCGGCACGATCTCGAAGGGCACCAGCGCGCCGTCGACCACGTTCTTGGAGAGCGCCTCCGGCAGCGCCGGCACCGGCATGCCCACGGGCTCGGCCCCCCAGCTCTCGATCATCCAGGCCCCGGTGCGCGAGGGCGTGCGCAGCTTCAGCCCCACCAGATCGCCCTCCGAGGCGACGCGCTCCGAGACGATATGCAGCGCATTGCCCGCATGGGTGTGCACCAGCAGCGGATGCACCTCCGCGAAATCCTCCGCCAGATCCGGCATCACGTCCTGCAGCGCCAGCGTGGTCTGGCGCGCCGAGCCCTGATGGATCCCCGGCAGCTCGAACACCTCCACCCGCGGGAACACGCCAGGCGTGTATCCGGGCAGGGTCCAGACGATATCCGCCACCCCGTCGCGCACCTGGCGGTAGAGCTCCGGCGGCTTGCCGCCCAGCGACATCGCCGGGAAGATCTTGAAGGCGATGCGCCCGCCGGAGGCCTCCTCCACCCGCTTCGCCCAGGGCTCGATGAACTTGGCCTGCGTCGTGGCCTTGGGCCCGAGGAAATGGTGGATGGTGAGCGTGACCTCCTGCGCCGATACCGGCGCGGCGGCGAGCAGCACGGCCAGAAGGGGCGCTGTGAGGGCGGCGAGGGCCCTGCGGCAATACGCGGTCATGGCGTCGGTCTCCCTGAGGTGTCGGCGGTCGCTGCGCCTGGCGCCCGGTCTAACCTGCTGTCGCTCCGCGCAGAAGGGCCGGCGCATCCGCATTCCGGTGATAATCCGGCCGCGCGGGCTTGCAAAGTGCGGTGTCGCGTATGGGCGCGGATGCTGCGCAGGACGCAATTTTCACTACGGAGCCGGCCCGAAAGCCGCTAGGGTCGCACCGGGAGCGCCCTGCTCCGACCCTTCAAAGACGCCGCCATGGGGAAAGGAACCAACGGATGAGACACTCAGCCGTCGCCGCGCTTGCCGGCGCGCTGTTCGCCGCCGCCGTTACCGCGACCGGTGCGCTCGCCGCGGAAGAAGAGGATTTCATGATCGACGATACGGGCGATCTCGGCGTGCTCTGCGGCACGCCCGCGGATCATCCGCGCTACGCCTCGGCGATTCATATGTGCCAAGGCTACCTGCTCGGCGCGCATCATTTCCACACCGCGATGGCCGCGGCCGGCAGCGCCGAGGATCCGGGCATCTACTGCGTGCCCACCACCGGCGCGCCTTCGCGCAACGAGGTGACCGCCGAATTCTCCGCCTGGGTCGCGTCGCAGCCCGATGTCGCCGCGCTTCCGGCCATCGAGGGCCTGATGCGCTGGGCCAAGGTGCGCTTTCCCTGCAACTGAGCGTTGTCCGAGCGAGCGCGGCGCATCCCCGGCGCCGCCTTGTCAGTCCTCACTGGAGTAGAGCCATGCGGCCCATCATTGCACTTGCCGTCACCCTTCCCCTCCTCGCCGGCTGCGCCGATCTCAGCGATACCCAGCAGCGCGCGCTCACCGGCACCACCGCCGGTGCGGCGGGCGGCGCGCTGCTCGGCGCCATCGGCGGCAACGCAGCGCTCGGCGCCGCGGCCGGCGCCGGCGCCGGCCTGATCGGCGGGCTGATCGTCGACAAGGTCGAGAAGGACAAGGACCGCGCCTATCGTGCGGGCGTGGAGGACGGGCGCAGCGGCGGCTGATCCGCAGCGCGACCCCGCGTCCGGCTGATCCGGGCGCACCCGACCGACCGACCGGCCGCCCCGGCCCGCGGCCCGACCGGGCCCGCCGGGGCGCTCCGGACGGAGACGATGAGAGGCGGGCCCGCAGGCGCGGCGCCGGCGGCCCTGTCCCGCCACCCGGATCGCGCCCCCAAGATCGCGCCAACCGGATCGTGCCAGCCGGAGCGCGCCGCGCCTGTCCGCCGCCCCCGACCCCGCCTCGCCGCAGGAGGAGAAAGCCCAATGACCGACCGCCCCCAGCAGAGCCCGTCGCACAGCGCGTCGCACCGCGCGTCGCCGACCGGCCCCGCCCCTGCCCGCCGGGCCCGCGCCGCCATCGCCCTTCTGCTCGGGGCGCTCATCGCCGTCTCCGGCTGCACCACGGTGCTCACCCGCTCGCCCGTGCCCCAGGAAGAGGCCGGCCGCGCACAGCCCTACGGCATGCAGGGCGCGCCCATGCGCACCTGGGGCGACAGCCTCGATATCGGACAGAGCGAGGAGATCATCGCCCAGCGCGCAGCCTTCCTGCAGCGGCTCTACGAGAACCACCCCGAAGACATGCCGCGCAAGTTCTACTCCATCGCCTTCTCCGGCGGCGGCCCGGACGGGGCCTTCGGCGCGGGCCTGCTCGCCGGCTGGACCGAGCGCGGCGACCGGCCCGAATTCGGCTTCGTGAGCGGCGTCAGCACCGGGGCGATCATCGCGCTCTACGCCTTTCTCGGCTCCGAATACGACGAGCAGTTGAAGGAGATCTACACGAGCTACACCACCGACGATCTCGTCACGCCCACCATCTTCGCGGGGCTCACGGGCGGCACAGCGCTCCTCGACACCCGCGGCTACCGCCGCCTGATCGAGAGCTACGTGACCCCCGAGATCGTCGAGGAGGTGGCGGAGGGCTACCGCGCGGGGCGCGTGCTGATCATCGGCACCACCAATATCGACGCCTCGCGCCCGGTGGTCTGGAATATCGGCGCCATCGCGGCCAGCGGGCATCGCGACCGGGTGCGGCTGATCCACGACGTGATCCAGGCCTCCTCCGCGATCCCCGCCGCCTTCCCGCCGGTGCTGATCCCGGTCGAGGCCAACGGCAAGCGCTATGACGAGATGCATGTGGACGGGGGGGCGACGCAGCAGGTCATCCTCTACAGCCCGCAGCTGCGCATCCGCGACCTGGACGAAGCGCTCGGCACCAAGGTCGACCGCACGATCTATGTGGTGGTGAACAACAAGCTCGAGAAACCCTACGACCCGGTGCGCCCGCGGCTCTTCTCCATCGCGGCCAAGGCGGCTTCGAGCCTGATCGGGGGCTCCGGCTCGGGCGATATCTACCGGATCTTCTCCATCGCCCGGCGCGACGGGATGCAGCTCAACGTGATCGCGATCCCGAGCGAGTTCGACGCCGAGCCGGACGACCTGTTCGATCCGGTCTACATGCAGTCGCTCTACGATCTCGGCTATGAGCAGGGCCGGTCCGGCGAGGGCTGGAGCGCTTTCCCGCTCGACTACTCGCCCGAGGACGTGGAGGTGGAGGCGCGCGCCGGCGTGGATGTGCCGGGCGTCGGCCCGCTGCCGGGCACGGCCCCGGTGGCCGATGCACCCGCCGCCGATGCGCCGGTGGCCGAGGCCCCGGCGACCGAGCCTGCCGGCTGAGCCTGCACGGCGCGGGGCGCGCGCCTC
>JBCBWF010000074.1:0-16725 GCA_039817245.1 Pseudomonadota bacterium
GGTCCCAGGCCCCGCCCTTGCCGCCGAAGCGGCGCAGCGCCGCGGCGTCCGCCACCGGGTTCTCGCCGCGCCCGCCGGCCATCTCGATATCCGAGAGCACCGGGAACATCGCCTGCGCGGCCAGCACGCTGTCGAGCCCCTCGGGCAGCTGCTCGCGCGCCGGGGTCCAGAAGCCGCTCGGCCAGGGCCCGTCCGGGTCGGCCTCGACCCGGCCGTCGTGAAAGAGCGTCCGGAACTCATGCGCGCCGAGGTTCTGCAGCGACGGTGCGTTGCGCGGCACCCGGCCGAGCACGGCCGCGCCCTCGGGCACGTGGCGCTCCGGCCCGAGCCCCGCGCCGCCCTCGCCGATGCCGAGCGCCACACCGTCGGCGCTCGCATGGCGCGGATGGTGGCAGGTCGCGCAGGAGATGTTGCGATTGCCGCTCAGAACCTTGTCGAAGAAGAGCAGGCGGCCGAGGGCCACCTTCTCGGGCGGGAATGCCCCGTTCTCGCGGAAATCGGCGTCCGTGACGGGCTGCAGCGCGGGCCCCTGCGGCATCGCTCCCGCCGAGAGCACGCCGGCGACCGCAAGCCCTGCCAGTCCCGTCGCCCATCTCAGCCGGCGGAGCCCGGCGTGCCGGCCGGCCGTAGCGGTCGTTTTCCGATGACCCGTCATCTCATCCTCGCGGAGCGCATCTCTGACGGGCAGCCACCGCGCCGCCCGCTCTCGACGGGAGAGATGCCTCCGCCGACGCCCGAACACCTGAGCGTTTCCTGAAATTCTCCGGAGGACCGGTCCGCGCGCGCGGGGACAGCCTCCGGGGGGCCGGCCCTGACGCGAGGCAGGCGGGCGGGGCGCGTCGCCACCCGGCCCCATACACGGGATCATCCGGGGAGTGCCGAGCCCCTCAGCGCATCGCATGCCGCCAACCGGCTCGGCCAGCGCGTCACTTCGAAGGGGCGAGAGGCGGCCGCGATCCGGCCCGCCGCTCCCTCAGCGATACGCGCCCGCGCTCGCCTGCAGCGGCGGCTCGGGCGGGGCGTGGTGGGGCACGTTCGCCTGGCCGGAGGGGCCGGGCGCAAGCATGTCGCGCAGGAGCCCGGTGAGGGCGTTCTTGCGGACGGGTTTGGTGAGCACGACATCGGCGCCGGAGGCGAGGCAGCGCTCATGATCCTCCGGCATCGCATGAGCCGTCACGGCGACCACGGGGCAAGACGGTCCGCTGTCGCGCTCGCCCTCGATCCGCCGGATCTCCCGGGTCGCCTGCAGCCCGTCCATCACCGGCATCGAGATATCCATGAGCACTAGGTCGAAATGCTCGGCGTGGAAGGCCGCGACGGCTTCGGAGCCGTTCTCGGCAAAGGTCAGTGCTGCGCCCGTGGGGCCGAGGATGCGCTTCATCACCAGCCGGTTCGTCTTGTTGTCCTCCGCGATCAGGATGGCGCGCGCAGAGAGATCGGGGACGCCGTTCTCGGCCATCGGCTCGGGCTCCGCCGCCCGGCCGGGCCGGAGCAGCCGGAGCAACGCCGCGCGCAAGCCGCTCTGGCGGCAGGGCTTTCGCTGAAAGGCGAGGCGGCCGGGGATCGGCTCGCCGGCATCCTGCGGGCTCAGCACGAGCATCGGGGGCACCGCGGCAGCCGCCTCCAGGCGCGTCCGGAAATCGGTGAGCGTGATGCTGCCCTTGGGGTCGAGATCGAGCACGGCGAGGTCGATCTCCGCGCCGATCCCGCGCAGCTCCGCCAGCTCCACATCGCGGACCCTCAGCCCCTCCTCGCGCAGCATCGCGCCGATGATGCGGCGGCTCTCTCCGTCGCTCGAGAGAAGGGCGGCGACCAGCCCGGAAACCTCCGCCGCCGGCCTCTCGCGCCGGCTCTCCGGCTCCGTGATCGCCATCGGCAGGCGCAGCGTGAAGGTCGTGCCCTCGCCCACCACCGAGCTCACCGAGATCTGCCCGCCCATGGCCGTCACCAGCGAGCGGCAGATGGCGAGGCCGAGGCCGCTGCCCTCGAAGCGGCGCGAGATCGAGCTGTCCGCCTGCTCGAAGGGGTCGAAGATCCGCGCGAGCTTGTCCGCCGGGATGCCGATGCCGGTATCCGAGACGGCGATGACGACATCCTGCGGCCCGTCCTGCGCATGCTCCGAGACCGGCTGGGCCGAGATCACCACGCGCCCCTCCGGCGTGAACTTCACCGCGTTGCCGACGATGTTGACGAGCACCTGGCGCAGGCGCGCGGAATCCGTGAGGAACCAGAGCGTGCCCCGCCCGGTGACCGCGTCCAGCCGGTCGTCCACCAGGATCTGCACGCCCTTCTCGGCAGCCGCGTTCGACAGGAGCTGCGCCACATCGTCCAGCAGCCGCGAGACGCAGACGGGCTCGGACTGCAGCACCACCTTGCCGGCCTCCACGCGCGAGATGTCGAGAATGTCGTTGATCAGGGCGAGCAGCGCCTGCGCGCTGTCGCGGATCGTGTCCGAGCACTGGCGCTGATCGCCGTCGAGCTGGGTCTCGCTCAGCAGATCGGCCATGCCGATGATGCCGTTCATGGGGGTGCGCAGCTCATGGCTCATCGTTGCGAGGAACTGCGATTTCGCCTGGCTCGCGGCTTCCGCGCGGGTGCGCGCCGTCTCGAGTTCCTGCTCGTAGCGGACTTCCTCCGTCACATCCGCGACGGTGCCCACCCAGTGCACGATCCCGTCCTGATCCAGCACCGGCGTGGAGGCGTTCACCAGCCAGATCACCCCGCGGTCGGGATGGACCACGCGGTGGCGGTGGCGCATGGGCTCGAGCGACATCGCCGACTCCATGATCGCGCGGAACAGCGCCCCACGATCGTCCGGCTGCACGTTGACGAACACGTCGTCCGCGTCGCGCGTCCCCTCCGCCACGCCGAACATCATCTCGAACTTCCGGCTGACATAGGGAAACTCCAGCGTGCCATCGGCATGCATGTTGAGCTCGTAGAGCCCCGCCGGCGCGGTGTTGGCGATGCGCGTCAGCCTGTCATGCGCCCGCGCGAGTTCCTGGGCCGCGCTCAGCGCGCGCCGCTCCGCCTCCTTGCGCGCATTGCTGGAGAGGCGGAGCATCTCCAGCGCACGGAAGAGCTCGCCGAGCGAACGGCCCTCCTGGGAGGCGTCGATCGGCTTCTCCACACCGTCGCGCGCAAGCTGCAGGATCAGCTCTGTGATCCGGCCGATCGGGCGGGCCACCATCCGGAAGGCCAGGAACGCCGTTCCGGTCACCACGAAGCCGAAGACGAGCGTCGCAACGAGCGTTGCGGAGGTGAAGGACTGGATCCAGTCCCCAGCCCCCGTGCGCACCCGCGCGGCCTTGTGTGCGATGCCCGAGCGCATGCTCTCCAGCGCGTCGCGCATGGCGGCGGCGGCGGCGTGATGCGAGACCATCGCCTCCACCGCGCTCGTCCAGGCGATATCGAGCTCCACGGCCGCGCGCGTCATGCCGGCCGCGCTCTGCTCGCCCACCTCCTCCGGCCTGAAGATCCCGCGTCCGCGCAGGCGGATCTGGGCGAGATGGGAGCGGGTCTCGCGGTCGAGCCGGGCGATCTGCTCGGGCAGGGCAGAGGGCAGGGCGGCCACATCGGCCCGGAACTGCTGCAGCGCCCGGCCGACCCGCGCGAGGCCCTCGAGCCGCACGGAGAGGTCCCGCTTCGCCGCGCGCTCCTGCTTCAGCGCATCGATGCTGCTGGCCAGGGCCGCGCTCTCCTCCTCGAAGGAGAACCGCAGCGCGCGCAGATAGGCATTGACCGCCCTGAGCGCATCGCGCGTCGCCGCCTCGCGCCGCTCCGGCTGGCGCGTCGCGTTCAGCAGCGCCACCCGCGCCTGCAGCCGGGCGGGGGAGGGCTTGCAATAGGCCTCCGTCACATTCTTCTCGCCGACCCCGCAGCCGGTCGGCAGGCCGGTGAGATCGACTGCAACGCGGTCCGCCTCCAGCACATCGCCGAAATCGATCAGGCTCGTGAGCTGCGTGCGGATGCGCTGGCCGGCTGTCGTTGCGTCCACGAAGCGGGTGATGCGCACGATCCCGGCGCGCTGGGCGGCCTCGAGCGCGCTCGACCGGCGGTCCGAGGCCAGCTTCTGCGATTTGACCGACGCCACCTCGTCCGCGAGCAGCGCGCGCAGGATCGCCGAGGCCTCCTCCAGCTTCGTGACCTCCTGATCCGCGATGTCGCGCTGATGGCGGTCGTTGAGAAAGGCGTTCCGCGCGGCGGCCGTGTTCGCCGCGAGCGCGGCCGTCACCGCCGTCCGCTCCCTGCGCGCATGGATGGCCCCGTCCAGCGCGTCGAACGCGTCGAGAAACTCCGCGTCGGCGACCTCCCGCTGCTTCGAGAACGACAGCTCGATCAGCCGTCCGAGCGCATCGCTCTCGGACGCCACATCGGCGGTCCACGTCCAGTTGTCCACGTGGCCGCGCAGCGCGCCCACGCCCATGAACGCCATCGTGCTGATGCCGATGGCCAGCGCCGCCATGCCGAGCAGCCCGAGATTGATCATCCCGGTGAGGCGTGACCCCCCCGACCGGGACCGGACGTCTTGTCGACTTTTAGGGGTCTCGCTTAGCGGCACACCATCACTGTGTAGTTCGGGTTGGCGGCGTGCTGGCTGAAGCAGTGGTAGTCGTAAACCTCCTGCGTATCGTAGTGATACCACTTCAGGACGACATCGGCCCCGTCATCCGCCGCGGCGTCGATCAGCGGCCAGACGAGCGCGCCGGTCAGATCCGGCGTCGTCGCGTAATCGGCCGCGACCATCTCGGGCTCGCGGTTGTCGCCCACGACGACCGTGCCGGCGAAGACGTTCACGCCCATGCGCGAGGTCGCGAAGGGCTGCTCGGGGTCGAACAGCGCTTCGATCCCGGCGCTCAGCCCGTCTGCATCGATGATCGAGATGATCTTGTCCGTCAGCTCCATGGCGTCCTGCTTCGAGCCGAAATCGGTCCCGGCGACGGACGCGGACGACATCAGGCCGAGGGCCAGGAGCGTTCCAGTCAGGGTCTTCATCTTGCACTCCACTTCGTAAACGCATCGGCGGCAGTTGCGCGCCTGTGCAATCGGCATGGCGGAGTGTTGCCAGCTCGGCATTTCACGAGGGTTAAGTGCGGGCGCAGGGCTCGCCGGCCGGCCCTGTCTTGCGGTCTCTGCGATGGGCAGGAACGGGCGGGGCCGGGGGCCGGCCGCCGCCCTATCACGCGGAGCTAGAAGCGAAAGCCGACGCCGAGGATCGGGCCTTGGGTGACCGTGTCGTACTCGAAGAACGAGGAGGTGCCGCGCGTGCCGGAGTCGAAATCGACGCTGAGCGCGCGGTAGAGCAGGAAGATCGAGACCGATTCCCAGCGGTCATAGGCGATGCCGCCCATCACGTTCCAGGTGAACTCCGAGGAGCCGCCGATCCCAAACCCGCCGATATCGCCCTGCACCTGCAGCCGCCAATGCGGCGCGATCCGCTGCTGCACGCGCAGCCCCACCACCGGGTCCACCCAGCTGTCGCCGCTCTCGAACGAGCCGGCGAGTTCACCGGCGCGGACATCGATATCGGTGTTGATGTCCCAGATGCGCGCCCCGCCATAGGCGTCGAGCTTCGTGTCCTCCAGATCGACGCGGTAGGTGCCGTAGAGCTCGAAGATCCCCTGGAAGATGTCCACATCCGCGTCCACGATGCCGCGCCCGCCCTGCGCGCCCTCGCCGAGGAACATGAAGGCCGTGTCGAACATCGCGCCGAAGCCGCTCTCATGACGCGCCTCGGCATGGAACATCGCGCCGAACTGCAGGGTCGAGAAGATGCCCCCGGGGTCGACCGAGACATCCCCGCCGAGCCGGCCGATCGTGGTGGTCCCGTCGATGGAGGGCAGGAGCAGATAAGGTGCGACAACGAAGTCCCAGCCAGGCACCAGCCGCTCGCTGCTCTCCTGCGCCGCGACGGTCCCGCCAAGCCCGCCCAGCGCCACGATCGCCGCGACAGCAAACGAAGTCAAATTCCTGATCCGAAAAAGAAAAAATGCTTCCGGCATGGCTCCCTGCCTTCACAGCGGCGTGATCGTAAACTTATCCCTGCCATTTATATTAACCGGCCAAAGGATGTGTGGCGTGCAGACGATACTTCTTGCCGCGCTTCGAAACCAGTCACTAAGGCTGCGATCTTTGACTTTCGCTGCAGAGCCATAAAAGCGTTGCACAATCCTTCATTGCATCCTTGCGCCCGATCGGTTTTGTTGCAGAGCGAAGCAACATGGGGACACAACTATGCGCTTTCTTCGACAGGGAGCTGCCGGCATTGTATACTTTTTTATTTGTATCTTTGCCGTCGCCTCGCTCAGCACCACTGCGAACGCTCAGGACAAGCCGAACATCCTCGTCATCTGGGGCGATGATATCGGCCAGTCGAACATCTCCGCCTACACCTTCGGCCTGATGGGCTACCGGACGCCGAATATCGACCGGATCGCCCGCGAGGGCATGATGTTCACCGACTACTATGGCGAGCAGTCCTGCACTGCCGGCCGGTCGAGCTACATCATGGGCCAGAGTGTCTTCCGCACCGGTCTCTCCAAGGTCGGTCTGCCGGGCGCCGAACTCGGCATGCGCGAAGAGGACCCGACGATTGCCGGGCTTCTGAAGGCCGAGGGATATGTGACCGGCCAGTTCGGCAAGAACCATCTCGGCGACCGGGACGAGCACTTGCCGACCAATCACGGCTTCGACGAGTTCTTCGGGAACCTCTACCACCTCAACGCCGAGGAAGAGCCGGAGAACGAGGACTATCCCGGCGATGCGGTGCTGGCGGACGGGCGCACCTTCCAGGAGACCTTCGGGCCGCGCGGCGTCATCAAGTCCGCCGCCGACGGCGCGATCGAGGACACCGGCCCGCTCACCAAGAAGCGCATGGAGACGGTCGACGACGAGACCGTGGCCGCGGCGATCGACTTCATCAAGCGCGCCCATGAGCAGAACCAGCCCTTCTTCGTCTGGTGGAACGGCACGCGCATGCACTTCCGCACCCATGTGAAGGAGGAGCATCGCGGCATCTCGGGCCAGGACGAGTACAGCGACGGCATGGTCGAGCACGACATGCATGTCGGCCAGCTGCTCGATCTGCTCGACGAGCTCGGCATCGCCGACAACACCATCGTGCACTACTCCACCGATAACGGCCCGCATATGAACACCTGGCCGGATGCGGCGATGACCCCGTTCTTCGGCGAGAAGAACACCAACTGGGAAGGCGGCTGGCGCGTGCCCTCCATGGTGCGCTGGCCGGGCAAGATCGAGCCGGGCTCGGTCTCCAACGAGATCATGCACCATATGGACTGGCTGCCGACCTATCTGGCCGCCGCCGGGCGCCCGGACATGAAGGACGCGCTGCTCGAGGGCGGCGTGCAGGCCATCGGCCGGGAGTACAAGGTCCATCTCGACGGCTACAACTTCCTGCCCTACCTCACCGGCGAGGAAGAGGACGGGCCGCGCCGCGAGATCTTCTACTTCTCGGACGACGGCGACCTGACGGCGCTGCGCTTCCAGGACTGGAAGATCATGTTCCTAGAGCAGACGCGCTACACCACGCTGCGCGCCTGGATCGAGCCCTGGACGCCGCTGCGCGTGCCGCTCATCTTCAACCTGCGCCGCGACCCCTATGAGCGGGCCTATCGCACCTCGAACACCTATTACGACTGGATGATCGACCGGGTGTACTTCCTGGTGCCGGCGCAGGCCTATGTCGGGCGGTTCCTGCAGACCTTCGAGGAGTTCCCGCCGCGCCAGAAGGCGGCGAGCTTCACGATCGACGAGGTCATGGACAAGCTGCAGACGAGCGGCGGGTCCAAGTGATCGCGCATGCGCTTGGCGGTCTGGCCCATCTGGCCGGGCCGCGCTCTCTCGGGGCGGCGGCGGGGCAGGTCCTCGCGGCCGCCCTGCTCGTCCTCGGCCTCGCCGGCGCGGCGCTGGCTGATCCGCTCCCCTCCTGGAACGCGGGCGAGACGAAATCGCGGATCACGGCCTTCGTGGAGGCCGTGACCGATCCCGCCAGCGCCGATTTCGTGCCCCGCGCCGAACGCGTGGCGGTCTTCGACAACGACGGCACGCTCTGGGCCGAGAAACCGCTCTACTTCCAGGCCCTCTTCGCCTTCGATCTCCTGAAGCAGCGCGCTGCGGCCGACCCCTCGATCCTCACCAGCGACACGCTGAAAGCCGCCGCGGCCGGCGATCTCGAAACGGTGCTCGCCGGGGGCGTCGAGGCGCTCCTCGAGGTGGTCAACGCCTCGCATGCGGGCCTCTCGGTCGCCGACTTCCAGGCCGCCTCGCGTGACTGGCTGGAGACCGCGCTGCATCCCGAGACCGGCCGACCCTTCGTCGCGCATGTCTACCAGCCCATGCTGGAGCTTCTGCGCTTTCTCCGCGACGAGGGCTTCGCCACCTTCATCGTCTCCGGCGGCGGGATCCACTTCATCCGCGCCTATGCCGAGGATGCCTACGGCATTCCGCCCCGGCAGGTGATCGGCACGGTGGCCGAGTCCGCGTACGAGCGCGTCGACGGCGTCCCCACGATCGTCAAGAAGCCCGGCATCGCCTTTCTGGACGACAAGGCCGGCAAACCGGTCGGGATCGACCGGGTCATCGGCCGCCGCCCGATCCTCGCCTTCGGCAATTCGGACGGCGATTTCGAGATGCTCGAATGGGTCACGGGCGGGCAGGGCGCGCGGCTCGGCCTGCTCCTGCACCACACCGACGACGCGCGCGAATGGGCCTATGACCGCGAGAGCCATGTGGGCAAGCTCGTCCGCGGGCTCGACGAGGCCGAGACCCGTGGCTGGCGCCTCGTCGACATGGCGCGGGACTGGAAGACCGTCTTCCCGGAGCGCGAATGAGCGCCATCGAGCAGCTCCGCGCCCTCAAGGCGCGCATGGGCGAGGCGATCATCGGCCAGGAGGCGGTGATCGACCGCCTCCTCATCGGCCTTCTCGCCAATGGCAACCTGCTGATCGAGGGCCTGCCCGGCCTCGCCAAGACCCGCGCGGTCAAGGCGATGGCGCGGAACCTGGAGGCCGGTTTCAGCCGCATCCAGTTCACCCCCGATCTCCTGCCCTCCGACATCACCGGCACGGAGGTCTACACCCAGGCCACCGGCGATTTCCGCTTCGAGCAGGGCCCGATCTTCGCCAATCTCGTGCTGGCCGACGAGATCAACCGCGCCCCCGCCAAGGTGCAGGCCGCGCTGCTGGAGGCGATGGAGGAGCGGCAGGTCACCGTCGCCGGCACCACCCATCCCATGGCGCCGCTCTTCATGGTGATGGCCACCCAGAACCCGATCGAGCAGGAAGGCACCTATCCGCTGCCCGAGGCGCAGATGGACCGCTTCCTCATGCATGTCTCCATCACCTATCCGCCCGTGGACGACGAGGTCGCCGTCATCCGCCTCGTGCGCGGCGAGGAGCAGGCGGCGCGCAGCGGCGGGCCGAAGGCGGATCCGCCCCCCGTGATCCCCCAGGCCGCCATCTTCGAGGCGCGCCGCGAGATCGCCGCTATCCACGTGGCCGAGGCGATGGAGCGCTACATGGCCGAGCTCGTCCACGCCACCCGCGAGCCCGCCGCCTTCTCCGCCGATCTCGCGCGCTGGATCGAGATCGGCGCCAGCCCCCGCGCCTCCCTCGCGCTCGACAAATGCGGGCGCGCCCATGCCTGGCTCGCGGGCCGCGACTATGTCGACCCTCAGGATGTGCGCGCGATCGTGCATGATGTCCTCCGGCACCGGATCCGGCTGAGCTACGAGGCGGAAGGCGACGGCCTCTCGGCCGACCGAGTGACGGACGAGATCGTGGCCCAGGTGGCGCTGCCCTGAAGGGAGGCGGGATGCAGAACTGGTCGCAGCGGCTGCGCGGCAGGCCCTCCGGTCCCGACCCGCGCCCTGCCACCGCCGACCCGCGCATCCGGGTCGATCTCGCGCATCTGCGCGCCCTCGCGGCCCGCGCGCGCGGGCTCAGCTTCCTGCCCCGCCAGCCCTCGGCCAGCGTGCTGAACGGCCGCCATGCCTCGCGCATGCGCGGGCGAGGCCTCAGCTTCGAGGAGCTGCGCGGCTACCTGCCCGGCGACGATGTGCGCGCCATCGACTGGAAAGTGACCGCGCGCATGGGCGCGCCCTATATCCGCGTCTTCACCGAGGAGCGCGACCGACCCGCACTCCTCGTCGTGGACCAGCGCCTCTCGATGTTCTTCGGCTCGGTGCATGCGATGAAATCCGTCACCGCCGCCGAGGCCGCCGCCCTCGCCGCCGCCGCAGTTCTCGCGCAGGGGGACCGGCTCGGCGGCATCGTCTTCGGCGACCGTGCCATCGCCGAGATCCGGCCCGAGCGCAGCCGGCGCGCGCAGGACCGCCTGCTGAAAGCGCTGGTCGAGGCCGGCGACGCCCTCGATCCCGGCGCCGAGGACGCGCCCCTCCCGCTCAGCCGCCCGCTCGAGGCCGTCTCCCGGATCGCGCGGCAGAACCACCTCGTCGTCATCCTCAGCGATTTCGACGGGATCGACGCGCCCTGCGAGGCGCTCCTGCGCAGCATGGCGCGGCACAACGACGTTGTCCTCGTCCTCGTCACCGATCCGCTGGCCAACGCCATCCCGGCCGGTCTCCGCATCACCGTCTCCAACGGCCGCCTCCTCGCCGCGCTCGACACGGACGATGCGGGCGCGCGCCAGGCGCTCACCGCCTTCGCCGGCGGCCGCATCGCGCGGATCGAGGCGCTGGCGCGGCGAAACCGCATCCCCCTCCTGCCTCTCAGCGCCGGCGCGGCGACGCTCCCGCAGATGCGCCGCCTCTTCGGGCTCCGGCCGGGGGCAGGGCGATGAGCGAGGATCTGCAGGGCCTCGACCTGGTGGAGCTCATCGACCGCCTCGAGCCCGCGCCCCAGCCCCCACCCATCTCGCTCATGCCCGAAACGGCGGCCTGGGCCTGGCTCGCGCTCGCCGTCGCCGCCGGCGCCTTCCTCCTCTGGCGCCGCTGGCAGGCCCGCCGCGCGGCCCGGCGCTACCGCGGCGACGCGCTCCTCGCCCTCGCCGCGGCCGGCGACGACCCCGCCGCGATAGCCACGGTCCTGCGCCGCACCGCCCTCACTGCCTTCGCACGCGCCGATGTGGCGAGCCTGCACGGCGATGCCTGGCTCGCCTTCCTCGACCGCGCCTATGGCGGCACCGAGTTCACGGCCGGCGCCGGCCGGGCTCTCGCCACCGCGCCCTACCGCGCCAGCGCGCCCGTTCCCGGCCTCGCCGATCTCGCCCGGCGCTGGGTGCGCGCGCACAAGGCGGGCGCGCCATGATCGAGCTCGCCTTCCCCTGGGCGCTCCTCCTGCTGCCGGCACCCTGGCTCGTCTGGCGCTTCCTGCCGCCCTATCGCCGCGCGAGCCCCGGCCTGCGCGTGCCCTTCTTCCGCGACCTCACCGATGCCGCCGGCGCCCCGGCGCGCACGGGTGCTGTCGTGCTCCGCCGCCGCCGCCTCCAGATGCTCGCCGCCATGCTCGTCTGGACCCTGCTCGTCGCCGTCCTCGCCCGCCCCGAGCGCGTGGGCGACCCGGTGGAGCTCTCCAAGAGCGCGCGCGACCTCGTCCTCGCCATCGACATCTCCGGCTCCATGGACGAGCGCGACTTCCGCGCGGGCGACGGGCCGGCGCAACAGCGCCTCGCCGCCGTCACCGACATCGTGGGCCGCTTCGTCGAGGCGCGCGAGGGCGACCGCGTCGCCCTCATCGTCTTCGGCTCGCGCGCCTTCATGCAGACCCCCTTCACCGAGGACCTCGCCAGCGTCGGCGCGCTGCTCGAGAGCACCGAGGTCGGCATGGCCGGCCCCCACACGGCCCTCGGCGACGCCATCGGCCTCGCCATCCGCGCCTTCGAGACCAGCGAGGTGGACGAGAAGCTCCTCATCCTCCTCTCCGACGGCGCCGATACCGCGAGCCGCATGAGCCCCGTCAACGCCGCCGAGATCGCCGCACAGGCCGGCATCGAGATCTACACCATCGGCATCGGCGACCCAGAGGGAGCGGACGAGGCGAAGCTCGACCTCGACGCGCTGAAGGACATCGCGAGCCGCGCGCGCGGCCAGTTCTTCTTCGCCGAGGACGCCACCGCGCTCGACGCCATCTATGCCCGCATCGACCGCATCGCGCCAGCCAAGGCCGAGACCATACGCTACCGCCCGCGCGAGCCGCTGGGCGGCGGCCTTCTTGGCCTCGCCCTTGTCGTGCTCCTCCTGGCCACCGCGGCCCTCCTCGCGGCACGCCGCCTCGGCGCCCGCCCGGCCCGCAGCGAGGAGGCGTCGGCATGAGCCTGCCCGATCCCGGCCTTTTCCACTTCCTCCGCCCGGCCTGGCTGCTCCTGATCCTGCCGGCGCTGCTGCTCTGGTGGCAGGTCCGCCGCGCCGACCGGCCGGGCGATCCGCGCTATGACGGCATCGCGCCGCATCTCGCCCGCGCGCTGACCGTCGGGCTCGAACGGCGCGAGCGGCTGCTGCCGATCGACGGGGTGCTGGCCATCGCCTGCCTCCTTGCGCTCGGTGCCGCCGGGCCCACCTGGTCGCGCGCCGAGAACCCCTTCCTCGCCCAGACCGCCCCGCTGGTGGTCGTACTCGAGGTCTCGGAGAGCATGGAGGCGTCCGACATCGCCCCCACACGCCTCGAGCGCGCCAAGCAGAAGATCGCCGATCTCCTGGCGCTGCGCTCGGGCGGGCGCACGGCGCTCGTCGCCTATGCCGGCAGCGCGCATCGCGTGGCGCCGCTCACCCGGGACGCGGCCGTCCTCAAGCCCTTCCTCGACGGGCTCGACCCCAAGGTGATGCCCCGTCCCGGCGAGAACGCCACCGCCGCGCTGACGCTCGCGCGCAGCATCATCGCCGGGGAGCCCACGCCCGGCGCCATCCTCTGGCTCGCCGATGGGATCGCCCCGGCCGACCGCGCCGCCTTCGCCGGGCGCGACGCGGCCGCCGGCGCCCTCCTCCTCGCGCTCCCGATGACCGCGGAGCCCGGCGGCGGCGCCAGCTTCTCCGATGCCGGCCTCTCGGTCGTGTCGCTCACCCCGGACACCGCCGATATCCGCCGCATCGACCGCCGCATCGCCCGGGCCTGGCAACGCGCGCAGGCGGAGGACGGGTCTGAGGCCTGGGAAGACCGGGGCCCGCTCCTGGCCTGGCCCGCAGCGCTCCTCTGTCTCCTCTGGTTCCGCCGCGGCTGGACGATGCGCTGGGACGGGCGCAGCCACGGCATGGCCGCCTGGCTCGCGGTCCCGGCAGCGCTCGCAGCGCTCGGCACCCCGGCGCCCGCGCGCGCAGACGGCCTCGCCGCCTGGTTCTTCACCCCCGATCAGCGCGGCCGCCTCGCCTTCGAGGACAAGCGCTTCGCCGATGCCGCCGCCCTCTTCGCCGACCCGGCCTGGCGCGGCTACGCGCTCTACCGCGCCGGCAGCTACGAGGAGGCCGCCGCCCTCCTCGCCGAGATCGAGACGCCCGAGGCCGCGCTCACGATGGGCCTCGCCCTCGTCAAGTCGCGCCAGTACCGCCCGGCCATCGCCGCCTTCGAGACCGCGCTCGAGCGCGACCCGGACAACGCCGCCGCCGCGCGCAATCTCGAGATCGCCCGCGCCATCCTCGCCTATGTGGAAACCGCCCGCGAACAGTCCGACACGGGCGAGCAGGCGGGCATCGGCGCGGACGATGTGGTCTACGACAACGAGGAAGCGCGCGGGACCGAGACGCAGGACCGCGGCGAGGGCGACGCCGCCCCCCAATCGGCCGAGCAGTGGATGCGCAGCGTCGACACCCGCACCGCCGATTTCCTGCGCAGCCGCTTCGCGCTGGAGAACGCAGCCGGCGCGCGGGCCGCGGCGGAGGGGCAGGGGACCGAATGATGCAGCGCTTGCGCAACGCCCTTGTGGCCTGGCTCCTCGCCGCGCTCGGTGGCACCGCTCTGGCCCAGGACCCCGCCCAGACCCCCGAAGCCGAGCCGATCCTGCGCGCCGAGCTCGCCAGCGACACCGCGGTCCCCGGCCAGCCGGTGGTGCTGCGCCTCACGCTGCTCGTGCCCACCTGGATGCCGAAGCCGCCGGAGCTGCCCAGCTTCGACCTGCCGAACCTCATGGTCCGGCTCCCCTCGCGCTCCACCACCCCGGTGACCGAGAAGATCGACGGCGAGACCTGGGCCGGCATCTCGCGCGCCTACCACCTCGTGCCGCTGGTGCCCGGCCGCATCGCGCTCGCGCCGCAGACCGTGCGGGTCACCTATGCCGATCCGGATGGCCCCGAGCCCCGCACCGCCACCCTCACCACACCGGCGCTCAGCCTCACCGGCACGGTGCCGGAGGGGGCGGAGGGGCTCGACCCCTTCGTCGCCGGCGAGCGCTTCGAGATCACGCAGGAGATCGAGGGCGAGCCGGGCACGCTCTCGCCCGGAGATGCGCTGGTCCGCCGCGTGCGCGCCAGCATCGCCGGCACGGCGCCCATGGTGATCCCCCCGCTCATCCCCCCGCTCATCCCCCCGTTCAGCGCCGAGGCGGTCCCGCCGGGCCTCGCCGCCTACCCGGCCGAGCCCGAGATCGACGAGAAGAACGAGCGCGGCAAGCTCTCCGGCACCCGGCTCGAGGCGGTCACCTATGTGCCGGCCGGCACGGTTCGTTCACCCTGCCGCCGATCCGGATCGACTGGTTCGACACCGCCGCGGGCACGCTGAAATCGGCGGAGGTTCCGGGCATCGACCTCGTCGTCGAGGGCCCGCCGGCCCGCGCCCCGAAAGCGCCGGAGGACCCGGTCGCGCGGCTGCGCACAGGGCTCGCGCTCGGCCTCGCCCTCCTCGCCGCGCTGCTGGGCTGGCGGTTCCGGGGCCATGCGGCGCGGATTGTCGCGACTGTCGCGGCCGCCTACCGGCACTCCGAGCATGCCGCCTGGCGCACCCTCCGCCGCAGCCTCCACGCCCGCGACCTCGGCAGCACGCTGCGCGCGCTCGACCGCTGGTGGGCCCGCGTCCAGCCTGCGCTCCAGCCGCTCCCCGCAGCGATCACGCAGGCCCTCGCCGCCGTCGGCAGCGACCGCTACGGCAAGCCGGGCGCGCCGGGCGGGGGCGACCCGGCACATTGGCGCGCGCTCGGCGACGCCATCGCGCGCCAGCGGGCCGAGCTTCGCGCCGGCCGCGCCGCGCGCCGGTCCCATCGCCTCGCCCCGCTCAACCCGGGCGCATCCGCGGGCGAGGCGCCGGCGCCCGCCCTGCGCAGCGCCGCGACCGGCGCGCTCGTCCTCCTCACCGCCACCGGCTGGGCCGGCGCGCCCGGTGCGAAGGATACGCCGCCGCGCCATATCGGTAGCGATGCCTGCATCGCCTGCCACGCCGAGCAGGGCGCCGCCTGGCAGGGCTCGCACCACCAATGGGCCTGGACCCCGCCGAGCCCCGCCCATGTCCTCGGCGACTTCTCCGGCGCGACCGCGACCTTCCAGGGCGTCACCCACCGCTTCTTCCGCGAGGGCGACGATTACCGCATCGAGACGGACGGACCGGACGGCGCGATCACCACCTACCGCGTCGAGGGCGTCGCGGGCGTCGCGCCGCTCCAGCAATACCTCGTCGCGACCGAGCCCGGCCGGCTCCAGTCCCACGACGTCGCCTGGGACACCGAGCGCCGGCGCTGGTACCACCTCTACCCGGACCAGGACCTCCAGGCCGGCGACGGGCTGCACTGGACCGGCCCCTACAAGACCTGGAACGCGCGCTGCGCCGAATGCCACGCCACCGGCTACGAGAAGGCCTACGACCCGCGCGCGCGCCGCTACCGCAGCCGCCGGGCGGAGATCGGCGTCGGCTGCGAGGCCTGCCACGGGCCGGGCAGCGCCCATCGCGCCTGGGCGGAGGAGGGCGCCTCCCCGCCGCCGGGCCTCTCCCCGGCGGGCTTCACCGCCGCCTTCGGCCCCGCCGATCCGGAGGCGGAGATCCAGCAATGCGCCGGCTGCCATTCCCGCCGCGAGCCGCTGGAGGGCGGCAACCCGCTCCCCGGCACGCCCTTTCACGACAGCTACCGCCTCGCGCTCCTGCGCCCGGGCCTCTACCACGCGGACGGCGCGATCCTCGACGAGGTCTATGTCTACGGCTCGTTCCTGCAGTCGCGCATGTATGCCCAGGGGGTCCGCTGCACGGACTGCCACGAGCCGCACAGCGCGCGGCTGAAAGCCGATGCCAACGCGGTCTGCACCCAGTGCCATTCGCCTGCCGGCAACGAACGCTTCCCCATGCTCCGCCCCGCGCTCTACGACAGTCCCGAGCACCATTTCCACCCGGACGGCACGCCGGGGGCGGCCTGCGTCTCCTGCCACATGATCGAGCGCACCTACATGCAGGTCGACCCGCGGCGCGACCACAGCTTCCGGGTGCCGCGCCCCGATCTCGGGGCCGAAACCGGCGCGCCGGATGCCTGCACGGACTGCCACGCCGACCGGGACCAGAGCTGGGCCGCCGGCGAGCTTGCCCGCCGTTTCCCCGAGAGCCGGCATCGCGGCCCGCACTACGCCCAGATCCTCGCGAAAGGCCGGTTCGACCCCACCGCCAGCGCCGACGCGCTGCTGGGCCTCGCGGAGGCGGAGGATGCCGCCGCCATCGTCCGGGCCACCGCGCTCGAACTCCTGCGCCCGGTGGAGACGGCGGGTGTCCTCGACCGCGCGGCAGGCCTCCTCGACGCGCCCGATCCGCTCATCCGCGCCGCCGCGGTCACCCTGCAGCGCCGCGCACC
>JBCBWF010000140.1:0-11385 GCA_039817245.1 Pseudomonadota bacterium
CGCGTTCAGGACGAACTGATAATCCGCGCGTGCGGATTCAGCGTCCTGCACCGCCAGGGTGCGGACCGATTGCGCTGGCAGATTGGCCGGCAGGCTACAGCTCAGCCGATACCAGAGCATCTCGCCTGGTCGACGCATGACGGCGTCTATTTCAACGACCTGCTGCCGCTGCCCTACAACGACGACACGCTCGCGCGGGTGGCCGATCACATCGACGAGACGCAGGAGAGGGTCGGCCGGCGGCTGCTGCTGGAGAACCCGTCGAGCTATCTGGAGCTCGAGGGCGCGAGCATGGACGAGATCGACTTTCTCGTCGCCGTCGCGGCGCGCACCGGCTGCGGCCTGCTGCTCGACATCAACAATGTCTATGTCTCGGCCGTGAACCAGGGCTTCGCGCCGACGGCCTATCTCGACCGGTTCCCGCTGCATCTCGTGGGCGAGATCCACCTGGCCGGGCATGCGGTGGAGATCGAGGCGGATGGCGGGCGGCTGCTGATCGACAGCCACGACCGCAAGGTGGATGCTGCCGTCTGGGCGCTCTTCGAGCGCACGCTTGCGCGCACGGGCCCGCTGCCGACGCTGGTGGAGTGGGACAACGAGGTGCCCGAGCTGCCGGTGCTGCTCGCGGAGGCGGCCATCGCGGAGCGCGCGCTGGCGCGTGTGCGGCGCGACACGGTCGCCGCGGAGTGACGACGGTGCCCGGGACCGCTCCGCAGACCGAGGAGGCCGAGCCGGCCGGGCAGGCGGCGCTCGCGCGCGCGCTGCTGGCGCCGGACCGCCCCGCGCCTCGGGCGGTGCGAAACGCGCGGCGCTTCGCGGTCTACCGCAACAACGTGGTGGTCGGGCTGATCGATGCGCTGGCGGACACCTATCCGGCTGTCGGCGCGCTGGTGGGCGAGGCCTTCTTTCGGGCCGCGGCGCGGGAGTTCGCGCTGGCGCACCCGCCGCGCTCGCCGGTGCTGATCGACTGGGGCGGCGCGTTTGCCGGCTGGATCGGGGCTTTTCCGCCGGCGGCGGGCGTGCCCTATCTGGCCGATGTGGCGCGGCTCGAATGGGCCTGGAGCCGCGCCTACCATGCGGCGGAGGCGGTGCCGGTCGATATCGCGGCGCTCGCGGCCCTGGCGCCGGAGGATGTGGCCGGCTGCCGGGTCGGCCTGCACCCCTCCCTCGCCATCGTGGCCTCGCGCTTCCCGGTGGTCTCGCTCTGGGCCGAAGCGACGGAGCGCGCGGCGCAGACGGGGCTCGACCTCGGCGCCAGCGAGACCGCGCTCGTCGTCCGGCCCGATGCGGCGGTGGATGTGCGCCGGATCGATGGCGGGACGGCCGCGTTTCTCGAATGCCTCGCCGCCGGCGGCACGATCGGCGAGGCGGCCGCGGCGGCCGGCGGGGACGAGGCGCTGCTGGCCGGCCGGCTCGCGGGTCTTTTCCAGCACGGCCTCGCCGCGACGCTCACGCCTTCCTCCCCGTCCTGCCCCGCCCAGTCCTCCCACCCCCTGCCGACCGGCAACTCAGCCCCCGATCCGAGGAGCACCCGATGACCCGCCGTTCCGTGTTCGCGTCCGCCGTCGATCTTGGCAACGCCGCCTCCAGCGCGCTGGAGCGCGCTGTCGACAGCTGGCTTCCGGGGCTGGCGGCGCGGCTCGTCTTCGCCGCCGTCCTCTTCGGCTACTACTGGAACTCGGCGCTGACGAAGGTGGGCGAGGGGGTCGGCGGCTTCTTCCAGGTGGCGGACGGCGCCTATTTCCAGATCGTCCCGCCCATCGTGGAGGCGGCGGGCTACGACGCCTCCGCGGTCGCCTTCTGGCCCTGGGGGCTGATCGTCACGCTCGGCACCTATTCCGAGTTCGCGCTGCCGGTGCTGATCGTGGCGGGGCTCTTCACCCGGATCGCGGCCCTCGGGATGATCGTGTTCGTGGTGGTGCAGAGCTATGTGGACATCGCCTTCCACGCCGCGGATCCAGAGACGATCGGTGTGCTCTTCGACCGGATCCCGACCTCCGCGATCCTGGATCAGCGCTCACTCTGGACGTTCCTGCTGCTCGTGCTGGTGATCAAGGGGGCGGGGGCGGTGTCGCTCGACGCCCTGATCTCGCGCATGTCGACGCGGCAGGCGGAGCCCGCACCGCTCGCGGCGGAGTAGACCAGCGGCCGGGCGTGCGGGCGCTTCGGCGGACAGCGCGCGAGAAAAGGGCCCGGCCTGCGGGCCCTTTCGGCTGCGCGGGGCCGGGTCAGCCCGGCAGCGTCTGCATCACCATCGGCGCCGGGAAGTACTGGAAGCCCTCGCCGCGCTTGGCGATGTGGCCGATGCCGGGCCAGGGGAAGTGGTAGGCGATCATCGGCATGCGCTCGGTCGCCAGCATGTCCAGCACGCGGAACCGGGTCTGCGCCGACTGCTTGGGATCGGTGTCGTAGGCGAACTCCATGAGCGGGCGCTCGAGGAGCAGGACATGGTGGTGCGTCGTGTCGCCGATCGCTGCCATGGTCTTGCCCTCGGATTCCAGCAGGAAGATCGTGTGACCCACCGTATGGCCGGGAGCGGCCATGGCCTGGATGCCGGGCAGGAACTCCTCGCCGTCCTTCACGAAGACGATCCGGTCGCGGTTCGGCATCAGGTTGGCGCGCGCGCCCTCCACGAAGGGCTTGATGAAGCCGGGCTCGGTCACCGTGAGCTTGGCCTCATCGGTCCAGAAGTCGAAATCCGCCTGCGAGATGTAGATCTGCGCGTTGGGGAAGTTGCGCTCGCCCGCATCGGTCATGATGCCCCAGACATGGTCGCAATGGCCGTGGGTGCAGACGATGGCGTCGATCGCCGCGGGATCGATGCCGGCGATCTTGAGGTTGGCCATCATCTTCCCGGGCGTAGGCCCGAAGATCTGCGACTCGCCCATGCCCGTGTCGAAGAGCACGACGTTGGAGCCCGTGTCGAGCACCAGGATGTTCTGCTCGAGGATCACGTTGTTGGGGTCGAGGAAGTTGCTGGTGAGCATGTCCGCGACTTCTTCCTTGGTGGTGCCGAGGAAGCTGGCGGAGGGCTCGCCGAGCGGCAGGATCCCGTCCGAGATCACCGTGCCCACCATCGCGCCATGCTTGAAGCGGTAGAAATAGGGCGCCTGGGTGGTGGCGATCGGCGCCTTGGCGAGCGCCGGTGCGCCGGAGAACCCGACCGCGGAGGCGCCGGCCAGGGCGGCCGCGCCGAACATGGACTGGCGACGGGTGAGCATGAGGTCATGCATCGTTTCACTCCCTTAGATTTTGGTTGTGAGGCGGGCCGGGGCCTGCCGGCCCCGGCGTGCGACATAACACCGTCACCGGCATGCCCTTGTCCGGGGACGGCCGCGCGCGCGGTTCTGAACCGATGACTCGCTACGCGACGATGCTGCGCCGGCTTGTCCGCCGGCGCAACCGGTGGCTGCGCGCGGGGCGGGCCAGCCGCGCCGCTCAGACCAGCGCGATCAGCCGGCAGGGCCCGCCGGTGCCGCCCTGGTGCTTCGGCGCGCCGACCACCAGGGTCGCCCCCGTGGCGGGCAGCTGGTCGAGATTGGCCATGTTCTCGACCGCCCAGCGATTGGCCGGCAGCCAAGTGTAGTGGGTGATGAAATCCGCCGAGAGGCCGTAGTCGATGGACAGCGTGTCGACGCCGACGCCCGCGACCTCCGCCTCCTCGAGCAGCATCTTCACGGCCTCCACATGGAAGGCGGGGAAGTGCATCTTGCCCGCGTCGTCGGCGTTGCGGAAGCCGGGCGTGCCGAGCCGCTTCTGCCAGCCCGCGTTCTGCGCCACGCAGGCGCCCTGCGGGATCGGCCCGTTCGCGGCGATCCAGGCCTTCAGGTCGTCGGGCGTCACCTGCGCATCGGGATCGGCCTCCGCCTTCTCGCGGATATCGACGATGGCGAGGGGGCAGACCAGCGTCTCCACCGGGACCTCGTCGATCGCGGTGCCGCCATCGGTGAAGTGCAGTGGCGCGTCGATATGGGTGCCGGTGTGCTCGTTCACCCGCAGCATCTTCAGGTTGAAGCTGTTCTCCGCATAGGTGAACACGTCCTCGTCGAAGAACTGCTGCTCGCCGAAATAGGTCGGGAAGTCCGGCGTCAGGGTGTGGGTGAGATCGACCGCGCGGGTGGCCGCCTGGGCGAGCACGGGCCGCGCGCCGAGGGCCGCGGAGGCGACGATGGCCGCGCCGGCCGCGGCCGTGCCGCGAAAGAGATCGCGCCGGCTGAGCGCCTTGCCCTTCACATACTCCATGATGATCGGATGGCACATGGCGATCTCCCCTTCGTGCTGCGGGCCCGAAACAGACCGATGGAGCGGGCCCGAGGGCGCCGCGGGTTAACCAAACGTTATGGTGTAACCGGGAGGGCCGCAACGGTCTCGGGCCCCGGGGCCCCGGAGCGCGCCGCGCCCAGGCACAGGGGACGCCGATGCCGGCTCAGGCGCGGGGGACGCCGATGCCGCGCTCGATCTCCGACTTGCGCCGTGCGACATAGTCGGCCAGCGCCTCCTCCACGCCCGGATCGATGGGCGGCTTCTCACAGGCTGCCAGCATCCGCTTCCAGATCTCGTTGGCGCGCAGCGTCGCGGATTTCGCGCCGCCCTCCGACCAGGTCTCGTAGTTGCTCCAGTCCGAGACCAGCGGCGTGTAGAACGCGGTCTGGTAGCGCTCCAGCGTGTGTGCGGTGCCGAAGAAGTGGCCGCCATGGCCCACATCGGCGATCGCGTCCAGGCCCAGCGACGCCGTGTCGATCTTCGGCGGGATCATGTAATGGGCCATCATCTGCAGCATCTCCGCATCGAGGATCAGCTTCTCGAAGGATGCCGTCAGCCCGCCGCCCAGCCAGCCCGCGGCGTGGTAGAGCAGATGCGCATGCCCCGTCAGCGCCCCCCAGATCGACATCTGGCTCTCATAGGCCGCCTGCGCATCGCAGTCGTTGGAGGCGGTCGCGTTCGAGGAGCGGAAGGGCACGCCGTAGCGCCGCGCGAGCTGTCCCGTGATCTGGGCCGCCTGCGCGTATTCCGGCGTGCCGAAGGCCGGGCTGCCGGTGCGCATGTCCACATTGGTGGTGAACCCGCCATAGATCACCGGCACGCCGGGGCGGACGCATTGCGTGAGCACGATCCCGAACAGCGCCTCGGCGTTCTGCTGCGCGATCGCGCCCGCCAGGGTCACCGGCGACATCGCGCCCGAGAGCGTGAAGGGTGTGACGATCGCCGCCTGGCCATGGGCGGCCATGGTCATCAGCCCCTCGGCCATCGCCAGATCCAGCGTCAGCGGCGAGTTGGTGTTGATGACGCAGGTGAAGACCACGCGCTCCGCCAGATCCTCGAGGCTGACCCCGAAGGCGAGGGCGGCCATCGCCAGCGCATCCTCCGCCCGCTCGCGCCCCAGCCCCGTCGGCTGCCAGTTCTTGTCCGTCAGCGTGGCCTGCGCGAAGAACAGGTCGAGATGGCGCCGGTCCTGGCGCAGGTCCAGCGGCTCGAAGGGCCCGCCCCCCTCCTGGTGCAGGATGTCGAGGCACTGCACCAGCCGGATGAAGTCGCACATCTCCGCATAGGTGCCGGCCCGGCGCCCGCGCTCGAGATCGGAGATGAAAGCGGGCCCGGCCACCGAGGCGAAGAGCGCGTAGCGCCCGCCGAGCCGCACCGAGCGCGCGGGGTTGCGCGCCTCGAGCAGGAATTCCGAGGGCGCGAGCGCCACCTTCTCGGCCACCATCTCGGGGTCGAGCCGCACGATCTCGTCCGCCACCCGCGCGCCGGCCCGGCCCAGCACCGCCCGTGCGCGGGGACAGAGCACGCGCATCCCGATGGTGGCGAGAATGCTCAGCGAGGCCTCGTGGATGGCCTCGATCCCCTCCGCGTCGAGGATCTCCATGGGCGCATAGGGCAGCTCGATCTGGCGGTAGCCGGCGCGGGCCACGGGCTCGGCGGCCGCCGTCCTCATCCGCTCGCGTCCTCTTCGCGCCATGGCCCGACCCCCTCGCTTCGCGTCGACGGATGATTTTATTGTACGACCGTACAGTAGGCTGGGGGCCGCGGCAAGCGGGCGCGCGCCTCAGCGCTCCAGCACGCTGTCGATATAGGACCAGGCCATGCGGCGCGCCTCGTCGCGGCCGATATAGTCGGGGTTCACCGCCATCTCGTACCAGAGCCCGTCGAGCAGGATGTAGAGGGTCCGCGTGGCGCCGCCGAGATCGCGCTCGATGCCGCGCGCGCGCGCCTGCGCCTCGAGCGCGCGGGCGATGCAGGCCACCACGGTCTCGCTGAACCGCGTCATCTCCCGGCGCAGCGCCGGCTCGTTCTGCGAGAAGGCCCAGAGCGCGATGTAGGCCCCTGCGGTCCGCCGGCGCACCGCGTCCTCGCCGAGGATGAGGTCCACCACCGCCTCCAGCCGCGCGCGCGGATCGAGCCCGGCCTCCTCCAGCGCCGCCGCCTCCGCCTCGAAGCGCTCGGCCAGCAGCCGATAGGCATGCAGCAGCAGATCCCCCCAGGTCTCGAAGAAATAGGTGATCAGGCTCGGCGCCACGCCGATATCGCGCGCCACCTGGCGCAGCGTCCACTCCTCCGGCCCGCGCTGCGCGAGGCAGGCGATCGTCGCCTCGATGATCTGGCGCCGCCGGTCATCCGCACTGATCCGCCGGCGCGGCGGTTTGCGCTCGGGCTCGCTCACGGTTTCTCCTTATTGAACATGCGTACAATAGAATCTAGGCTGGAGCCGGAAAAGGGAGGGTAGCGTGGCGCGAAATCCTAGCTTCGATCGTCTGTTCGAGCCGGTGCGGATCGGCCCGGTCACCGCACCCAACCGGTTCTACCAGGTGCCCCATGCCAGCGGCGCCACTAACGCCATGCCCCGGGTGCGCGCGGGCCTGCGCGGCATGAAGGCCGAGGGTGGCTGGGGCGTGGTCTCCACCGGCGCCTGCTCGATCCATCCGAGCTGCGACGACGCCCCCCTGCCATACGCCACGATGTGGGACGACGACGACATCCGCTCCCATGCGCTCATGGTCGATGCGGTGCACGAGCATGGCGCGCTGGCCGCCATCGAGCTCTTCCACGGCGGGGGGGCGGTCATGAACCGCATGACGCGGCTGCCCCAGCTCTCCCCCTCCGGCATCGGCTGGATGGCGACGCATCCCGCCTTCATGTCCGCCGCCCGCCCGAAGACGATGACCGGCGAGGATATCCGCGACGTGATCCGCTGGCAGGGCGAGGCGGCGCGCCGCGC
Organism: Pseudomonadota bacterium; assembly: GCA_039817245.1. Lineage (GTDB taxonomy): Bacteria > Pseudomonadota > Alphaproteobacteria > Rhodobacterales > Rhodobacteraceae > Thermohalobaculum. The sequence goes on from JBCBWF010000140.1 coordinate 7,217, forward strand.
GGTGAGCGCCGGGTTCGACATCGTCTATGTCTATGCCGGCATGGGCTATCTGCCCTACGAGTTCCTCCTGCCCGAATACAATCGCCGCGAGGACGCCTATGGCGGCTCGGTCGCCAACCGGGTCCGCCTCGTCGCCGAGATGATCGAGGCGACGCGGGAGGCGGTCGCGGGCCGCGCCGCGGTGGCCCTGCGCATCAGCCTCGAGGCGCTGCGCGCGCGCCCCTCCGAGACCGCGCCCTCCGAGGCGCACGAAGCGGTCGCAGCACTCGCCGAGCTGCCGGATCTCTGGGACGTGAAGATGGATTCGAGCCCCTCGGATTGCGGCACCTCGCGCTTTCGCGACGAAGGCTCGCACGAGCCGGTCATCGACTTCGTGAAGGCGCTGACCACCCGGCCGGTGGTGGGCGTCGGCCGCTTCACCGCGCCGGATGCGATGGTCAGCCAGCTCCGCCGCGGCGTGCTCGACCTGATCGGCGCGGCGCGCCCCTCCATCGCCGACCCCTTCCTGCCCAGCAAGATCCGCGAGGGGCGCGAGGAGGACATCCGCGAATGCATCGGCTGCAACATGTGCATCGCGAGCTGGCATGAGGGCGTCCTCGTCCGCTGCACCCAGAACCCCACCTTCGGGGAGGAGTGGCGCCGCGGCTGGCATCCCGAGCGCGCGACCCGCGCCGCTGGCTCCGAGAGGGTGCTGATCGTCGGCAGCGGGCCCGCCGGCCTCGAATGCGCGCTCACGCTCGCGCGCCGCGGCTACGAGGTGACGGTGGCGGACAGGGCGCCGGCGCTCGGCGGCCGGGTGCTCTTCGAAGCGTCGCTCCCCGGCCTCTCCGCCTGGCGCCGCGTGGTCGACTACCGCCTCGGCCAGCTCCGGCGCATGGCCAATGTCTCGCTCTTCGCGGAGAGCGAGATCGATGCGGAGACCGCCATGGAGTTCGGCGCCGAGCATATCGTCGTCGCCACCGGCGCGCGCTGGACCAACGCGCTCTGGTCGCCCGATGAGGTTCCCGCAGGCGCGGTGGAGGGCGCCCTCACCCCCACCGACATCGCCGCCGGCGCGCAACCCGAAGGCCCCGTCACGGTCTACGACTTCGACGGCCATGTGATGGGTGGCGCGCTGGCCGAGTGGTTCGCGCGCGACGGGCTGGCCACCACCTATGTCTCGCCCGCCGGCTCCGTCTCGCCCTGGACGATCCATTCCAACGAGCAGGGCGACATCCATGCGCGCCTGCGCGCCCTCGGTGTCACGCTGCGCCTGACCGAGCAGGTGACCGGCCTCAGCGGCACCGCCCTGTCGCTGGCGGATGTGTATTCCGGCGAGGCCCGCAGCCTCGAGACCGGCAGCCTCGTGATCGTGGGCGCGCGCCGGGCCGAGGACGGCCTCGCCCGGGCGCTCGAGGCCGAAGGCGCGCGCCTCGAAGCCGCCGGCATCCGCTCGCTCTGCCGCATCGGCGACGCGCTCGCGCCGGGGGCCATCGTGCATGCGGTCTGGTCGGGTCACCATCGCGGCGAGACGCTGGGCGCCGGCCCCGAGCAGGTGCTCCGCGACGCCCCGGTCTCCAGCCTCACCCTGCCGGAACGCCTCCGCGCCCTCAGCGCCTGAAGCCCGGCCGGCTGCCGGAAAGCGGCGCCCCGTCCGCGACGGGGCGCCAAGGCCTTGATCAGGCGAACCACCAGCGCTCGCAGCTCTTCTCGCCGTCGAGCTCCCAGTTGCTGCCGATCACATCGGGCGTCGCCACCTTCTGGTTCACGCCGTCGAGATAGCTCACGAAGACCGGGATCACCGCGCCGCCATCGTCGTGCACGATGCGCTGCATCTCCACATAGATCTCGCGGCGCTTGGCATCGTCGATGGTCGAGCGGCCCTCCTTGAGGAGCTGGTTGAACCGCTCGTTCTCCCACTTCGTCTCGTTCCAGTCCGCGCCGGACGAATAGACCTGGCTGAACATCCAGTCCTCCGTCGGCCGGCCGCCCCAGTAGGAGCCCACCCACGGCTTCTTCAGCCACACATTCGACCAGTAGCCGTCATTCGGCTCCTGCACGACCTTGATGTTGATGCCCGCCTTGCCCGCGGCCTCCTGGTAGAGCTGGCCCGCATCCACGGCACCGCCGAAGGCGCTCTCGGCGAGATGGAGCGCCAGCTCCTCGCCCGCATAGCCGGCCTTCTCCAGATGGAACTTCGCGCGGTCCAGGTCGTAGGCGCGCTGCGGGATCTCGTCCGTCGTCGCCTGGTAGAGGTTCGCCGGCCCGATCGGGTGATCGTTGCCGAGCGTACCGTAACCCTTGAAGATCTTCGACAGCATCTCCTCGCGGTCGAACGCATATTTCAGCGCCAGCCGCAGCTCGTTGTTGTCGTAGGGCGCGGCGTTGGTCAGCATCGGCAGCGTGCAGTGCTTGTTGCCGTTGCCCTGGATCACCCGGTTGCCGGCACGCTTGAAGAGCGCGATCGTCTTCAGCTCGACATTGTTGATGCAGTCCACCTGGTCGGTGGTCAGCGCGTTGGTGCGCGCCGCGGTGTCGGCGATGAAGAGCGTCTCGACCTCGTCGAAATGCGCGCGCCCTTCCTTCCAGTAGTTGGGGTTGCGCTTGGTCACGGTGCGCACGCCCGGCTCGTAGCTCTCCAGCACGTAGCCGCCGGTGCCGACGCCGCCCTCCCAGTCGATGCCGCCGCCGGCTTTCGCGGGGCAGACCAGCAGGTGATAGTCGGAAATCAGATAGGGCAGATCCGCATTGCCGCCCTCGAGCGTGATGACCACCGTGTCCGGCCCGTCCGCCTTCACATCGGTGATCGGCGAGATGATGCCCTTGGCGGCCGACTTGGAATCCGCGCCGCGATGGTGGTTGATCGACTCGACCACATCGGTCGAATCCATCGTCTTGCCGTTGTGGAACTCCACGCCCTTGCGCAGCTTGAAGACCCACTGCGAGGCGTCCTTCGAGCCTTCCCAGCTCTCCGCCAGCTCACCCACCAGCGTGCCGTCCGGCGCGATCTCGGTGAGGCAGTTGCGCAGCTGGTTGAAGTTCACGTTGATCATATAGGTGTCCAGCGTCGTCGCCGGATCGAGGTTGTCCGAGGTGCCGCCGCCGGTGAGCCCCTGGCGGAAGCGCCCGCCCTTCTTCGGCGTCGCCGCCTGCACCTGGTCGACGATCGCCGTCGCCGCAGTCACGGTGAGGCCCATGCCGACCGCGCCGCGCATGAAGCTGCGTCGGTCGATCTGGCCAGAGACGAGCCGTTTCCGAAGGCTCTCTATTTGCGACATCATTCTCTCCTGTTGGTTCTGCTCTTTGCCGATCGTTCGGCTGGTGAGCTATTTTGTACATTTGTAAAGTATCAACCGCATCTCGGCGTGGCAATCGCATCGGTTCCGTGACCAACAGTCCGGCAGGCCCGCGCCGATGGGCCCCGATAAAGGGGCTGCGCGTCGCAGAAAGGTGCAATTCGTTGAAAGATGTGCCGGCTTGCATGCTGCGGGACAGCATTCTGGGGATAACCGGCCACCGGCACGCCAATGCCGCAAAACTGTGATGCAGCTGTAATAAACTGTTGATAGGCGCGAGCGCGGTTCAACAGGAGACGCTCGTGCTCGAAGTACGCAATGTGACCAAGCTTTTCGGCGCAGTGTCCGCGGTCAAAGGGCTGAGCTTCACGGTCGAAGAGCCGCAGATCATCGGCATCATCGGCCGGTCCGGCGCCGGCAAGTCCACTTTCCTGCGCATGATGAACCGCATGACCGACGCCACCGGCGGCGAGATCGTGGTCGATGGAACCGATGTGCTCGGTCTGCGCGGGCGCGCCAAGATGGACTGGCAGCGCAACTGCGCGATGATCTTCCAGCAGTTCAACCTCGTGCCGCGCCTCGATGTCATCACCAATGTCATCCTCGGCCGGCTGAACCAGCAGTCGGTGCTGCGCTCCTCGCTCATGTTCTTCACCGCGGCCGAGCGGCACGAGGCGCTCCAGCTTCTCGACCGCTTTGGCGTGGCGCAGACCGCGCTGCAGCGCGCCGAGACGCTTTCGGGCGGCCAGCAGCAGCGCGTCGCCATCTGCCGCGCGATGATGCAGCAGCCGAAATTCATCCTCGCCGACGAGCCCATCGCCTCGCTCGATCCGCTCAATGCGCGCCTCGTCATGGAAGCGCTGCAGAAGATCAACCGCGAGGAAAAGATCACCG
>JBCBWF010000377.1:0-4960 GCA_039817245.1 Pseudomonadota bacterium
CTCCTCCTCCTGCTGCTCGATCAGGAGCTTCTGCTTGGTGGCATCGAGATGGCTCTGGCGCACCGCCACTTCCGCCTCGTTCTCGATCTCCGCGCGCTCCTTCTTGTTCGTCGCGATCACCTCGGCGAGGCGCCGCATGCCGACCGCGTTGAACGCGTTGTTCTCGTCGAGCGCCTGGAAGGGCGTCTGGTCGAGCCGGGTGAGCGAGACCGACTCGAGCACCAGCCCGTTCGCTGCCAGCTTGTCCTTCAGCTCGGCCGAGACCTCCGACACATACCGCCCGCGATTGTCCTGCAGCGTGTCCATCGTATAGGTCGCCGCCACGCTCAGCAGCGCATCGACGAGCTTGCCCTCGAGCAGATCCGCCAGATCCGTCGCCCGGAACGCCTTGCCGCCGAGCGCCTGCGCCGCCGTCGCCACGCCCGCCTCGTCCGGCGCCACGCGCACATAGAATTCGGCGGTCGCGTCGATGCGCAGGCGGTCCTGGGTGATGATCGATTTCTCGCCCACGCGCTCGACCTCGAGCCGCATGGTGCGCATGTTCACTTCCGCGATCCGGTGCAGGAAGGGCAGGCTCAGCACGCCGCCATCGAGCACCACGCGCTGCCCGCCGCGCCCGGTGCGCACCAGCGCCACCTCGCGGCTCGCCTTCACATAGAAGCGGTTGAGAAAGAGGATCGCCACGATCAGGAGGACGATCAGAAGGATGCCGATGGTCCAGGCCAAGATGCTTCGCTCCTCTGCGATCGCTTCGCGGGTGGCACGGAACCGGGCGCTCCGGCCTGCCGGCACCGGGTCTCACCGCAAGTCCTGTGCCACGTCACGGGCGCGGTGGCCCATGGCCTGCCATGGGCCCGCCCGATGCGCCGGCCTGCCGGATTCGCGCCGAACCCGCCCTGACGACCTCTCGAGACCTCGCTCGATCCGTCGCCATGCCAAGGCTGAGATGCCACAATTTGATCTAATTTCAGGCAGAGTTTTGAAACTTGCGGCATTGTTGTGCTCCGCCCGGTCCCAGTCGGCCGTCAGGGCCGCGGCGCAAGCCACTGAACTGCGGTAATCTTACCTATTTGTCTGACCAATGGCAGATTGACGCCCCCAACCTCCGCCCGCACACTTCACGTTACGTTGAGGCGCCCGCCCGGCGACCGATGGCGAGCGACCGGCACAGAAGCCGGCGAACCAGGAGGAACATGCATGAACGTCCGGCCCGATCCGACATTCTACGCCACCCCGCGCCTCGCGATGGAGGCCCCGCCCGAGAAATACGCCTACATGCTCATGCTGAGCCCGGATTTCTCGCAGCCGGACGGGCTGGCCGTGGTCGATGTCGATCCCGCCTCCGGCACCTACGGCAACATCGTCCACAAGGTGATGATGCCGAACACGGGCGATGAGTTTCACCATTTCGGCTGGAACGCCTGCTCCTCCGCGCTCTCGCCGCTCACGGGCCACGCCTTCTACGAGCGCCGCTACCTGATCATCCCGGGCATCCGCTCCTCGCGCATCTACGTGATCGACACGCAGCCGCACCCGACCAAGGCCAAGATCCACAAGATCATCGAGCCCGAGGAGGTCTTCGCCAAGACCGGCTACTCGCGCCCGCACACCGTGCATTGCGGCCCGGAGGGCATCTACGTCTCCACCCTCGGGGGCGGCGGCGCGGACGGGACCGACGGCCCGCCGGGCATCTTCGTGATGGACTGCGAGACCTTCGACATCCGCGGGCGCTGGGAGATGGACCGCGGCGTGCAGGACAAGCACTACGACTTCTGGTGGAACCTGCCGCGCGACTACATGATCTCCAGCGAATGGGGCCTGCCGCCGCAGTTCGAGAACGGCATCGTGCCGGAGGACCTGCTCGGCAACAAATACGGCCACCGCATCCATTTCTGGGACCTGCGCGCGCGTCGCAACGTGCAGAGCATCGATCTCGGGGCGAACCACCAGATGGCGCTCGAGGTGCGGCCGGCGCACGACCCGGTGAAGGAATACGGCTTCCTCGGCGTCGTGGTCGACACCACCAATCTCGAAGGCTCGATCTGGACCTGGTGGCGCGAGGACGGCCGGTTCCACATCGAGAAGACCGCCGTGATCCCGCCGGAGCCGGCGAAAAAGGACGATCTGCCCCCGCTCCTACAGGGCTTCGAGGCGGTGCCGCCGCTGGTCACCGATATCGACCTCTCGCTCGACGACCGGTTCCTCTATGTCGCCTGCTGGGGCACCGGGGAGCTCCGCCAGTACGACGTCTCCGAGCCGCGCAAGCCCAAGCTCGCCGGCTCGATCCATCTCGGCGGCATCGTCCGGCAGACCAAGCACACCAACGGCAAGACCTTCGCCGGCGGGCCGCAGATGCTGGAGATCAGCCGCGACGGCAAGCGGGTCTACTGGACCAATTCGCTCTACTCGACCTGGGACGACCAGTTCTATCCGGACGGCGTTCCGGGCGCGATGGTCAAGGCCGATGTGGGTGCCGAGGGCGGCATCACGCTCGACGACGCGTTCTGGGTCGACATGCCGGAGGGCTACCGGTCGCACCAGATCCGGCTCGAGGGCGGGGACTGCTCGACCGACAGCTTCTGCTACCCCTCCGCCTGAGGCCCCGGCCTTGGAAGCGGTAGCGACGGGAACGGCGGGCCTCTGGCTCGCCGTCCTCGCCAGCGGACTCTATCACGGGCTCAACCCCGGCATGGGCTGGCCGCTCGCGGTCTCGGCGGGGCTGATGGGGCGCGGCAGGCGGGATCTGGTGGCGGCGATGGGCCCGCTCGGGCTCGGCCATCTGATTGCCATGCTCGGCGTGCTCCTGCCCTTTGCGCTGATGGCGGCGCTGGTGGACTGGCAGCGCGAGATCCGCATGGGGGCGGCCCTGCTGGTGATCGCCGCCGGCCTCTTCCTGCTGATCAATCGCCGGCATCCCCGCGCGCTCGCGCGTATCGCGCCCCACCGGCTCACAGTCTGGTCCTTCGCGATAGCCATGGCGCATGGGGCGGGGCTGATGCTGGTGCCCATCTATCTCGGCCTCTGCGCGGTCGAGGAACTCGATGCGGGCCATCGCGCGGCCGGCACGCTGATGGCCGGCAATGCGAGCATGGCGCTCGCGGTCTCCCTCGTCCACGCCACGGCGATGATCCTGGCCGGCGGCGCGATGGCCCTCCTCGCCCACGGTGTCCTCGGCCCGCGCTTCATCTCGCAAAGCTGGTTCAACCTCGACCTCGTCTGGGCTCTAAGCCTCGTCGCAATCGGCGCGCTCGCTCTCGTCCTGGCGCTCTAGCGCGCCATCAGCGGCGCACGGCGCGCGATTGCGGCCGCTCCCACCCACGTCATCGTGGCCGGCGAGGCGTGAACGAGACATGAGTCCGAAAGCCCTTTCTCAGGTTCCGTTTCATATTGCGCATGTTCATTATGCGTTCTCAATTTCACTTTCACAATGACGTGGGCGGGAGCGGCCGCAACGCTGCATCCGTCCGCATGGACAACGCCCCGGCCTCCGCCCCGTCACAGCGGAACACATCCAGCAGCCAGTTCCGAAACAGCACCGCCGAGGCCGAGGGCGCGCGCCGCCGCCTCGGCAGCAGCACGTAATGCGCCTGATCATGCACCAGCGTGATCCCCGGCGGCAGGCTCAGCCGTGCCGCATGGCTCTGCATCAGGTCCCGCGCGATCAGCGCACAGCCAAGCCCTGCCGCCACCATCTCCAGCGCCACCAGCGAAGTGTCCGCCGCATGCTCCGGCCGGATCCGGTCCTCCGCCAGACCCAGCTGCCGCGCAAGCCGCGCCCAGAGATCCTCGCAGCCGGTGATATGGATCGCCCCCGCATCCGCCAGCCGCAGCAGCGCCGCCGCCGGATCCGCGCCGAAAGCCGTGCCCGGCGGGCAGACCGGCACCGAGACCGGATCGGTCAGCCGCGCCATCTCCTCCGAGGGCCAGCGCCCGTCGCCGTAGCGGATATCCACATCCACCCGGTCCTCGTCGATATCATCGCCCCAGACCGAGGTGCAGAGGCGCAACGCCACCCGCGGATGCGCCGCGCGAAAGGCCGCGAGCCGGGGCGCCAGGCGCAGCGTCGCAAAGCTCAGCGGCGCGCGCACCACCAGCGCCGGCCCCGAGGGCGCCCCGAAGAGCCCCGAGGTCGCGACCGACAGATCCTCGAAGGCCCGCCGCACCGCCGGCAGATAGGCCCGCCCCATCTCCGTCAGCCGCACCCCGCGCGGCAGCCGATCGAACAGCGCGAAGCCCAGCCGCTGCTCCAACGCACGCACCTGCTGGCTCACCGCCGCCGGCGTCAGCCCCAGCTCGTCCGCCGCCGCCGCAAAGCCCGAATGGCGCGCGGCGACCGCGAAGGTGTGCAGCCATTGCGCGGGCGGAAGCGAACCTGTCATGGCCCAAGCCTACAGTTTTCCTACCCCTCAGGCCAGAGAGGCATTGTTTGAGTGCAGGCCCCCGAGCCGCCATTCTGCCCCTCTCACGCGCCGGGGGGCAGCCCATGGAAAGCTACGACTACGTCATCGTTGGCGCCGGTTCGGCCGGCTGCGTGCTCGCCGACCGGCTGAGCGCCGATGGCCGCTATGCCGTCCTCGTGCTCGAGGCCGGCGGCAGCGACCGCCGCCCCTGGATCCGCATGCCCATCGGCTACGGCAAGACCTTCCACGACCCGAGCGTCAACTGGCGCTTCCACAGCGCGCCGGAGGAGGCCCTCGACGGCCGCTCCCTCTATGTTCCGCGCGGCAAGGTGGTCGGTGGCTCGAGCTCGATCAACGGGCTGGTCTACAGCCGCGGCCTCCCCGAGGACTACGAGGACTGGCGCGCCGCCGGTAATCCCGGCTGGGGGTGGGACGCGGTGCGCCCGGTCTTCGAGCGGATCGAGCGCCACGAGGCCGCCGACGGCACCAGCGACGGCATGGGCCCCGTGCCGGTCGCCGACCGCTCCGCCGGCTATCATCCCATCAAGCGCCATTTCGCC
>JBCBWF010000396.1:0-4717 GCA_039817245.1 Pseudomonadota bacterium
CGATCCTACGAGACCGCCGACTTCGTCTTCGACCCGCTGCACTACCTGCCGCTGCTCGAGCAGAAGGGTGAGCCATTGGAACGCCATTGGTCCGAGGGACAATGGCGAACGCGCTGGACCAGGCGGCGCCACTGCAGGGCTGGGATCTGCCCCCGGAGTTCGCGACCCTGCGCCGCCTGCTGACAGCGCGGCTCAGCCAGAAGAACCGATGCGCGGCAGGAAAGCGCGAGTTCGTGCAGGTGCTGCGCCTGATGGAGACCTTCCAGATGGCCGCCGTCCACGCCGCGGTGAAGGATGCGCTCCGGCTCGGGGCGATCAGCGCGGATGCCGTGCGCCACCTGGTCCTGGCCCGGATCGAGGGGAGGCCTGCCCGCCTCGATGCCGATCGGTACCCCCACCTGCCCGTGGCGACCGTCGGAAAGACGAGACCGGCGGATTACATGGCCCTGACGGGGGCGCCATGACCGCGGCGTCCGACGAGGGTGAGGCGGATCGGGAAAGGCCCCAGTGGGGCATTTCCCCGACGCACGAGATCCTGCTCCGCCACCACCTCAAGAAGCTGAAGCTGCCGACGGTCCTGCGCGAGCACGAGAAGATCGCGCGCCAGTGCGCGGCCGAGGGCCTCGACCACGTCCGCTATCTCGCCAGGCTGATCGAGCTCGAGCTGCTCGATCGCGAGGCGCGGATGATCGACCGGCGGATCAAGGCGGCGAAGTTCCCAGCCCTGAAGACGCTGGAGAGCTTCGACTTCGACGCCTTGCCCGGCCTGAACCGGAAGCTCGTCCTCGATCTCGCCCGCGGCGAGTTCGTCTCCCGCCGAGAGAACATCATCGCGCTCGGGCCCAGCGGCACCGGCAAGACCCATGTCGCGATCGGCATCGGCCTGGCGGCCTGTCAGCGGGGCATCAAGACCCGGTTCGCCACTGCCGCCGCGAACGTGCATGAGATGATCGAGGCCCAGGATGAGAAGCGTCTCCTCCGCTTGCAGCGCCAGCTGGCCGGTGTGGAGCTGCTGATCATCGACGAGCTGGGCTTCGTCCCACTCTCCAAGTCCGGTGCCGAGCTGCTCTTCGAGCTGATCAGCCAGCGCTACGAACGCGGCGCCACCATCATCACCTCGAACCTGCCCTTCGACGAGTGGACCGGCACCTTCGGCGACGAGCGCCTCACCGGCGCGCTCCTCGACCGGCTGACCCACCATGTCCACATCCTCGAGATGAACGGCCAGAGCTACCGGCTCAGCCAGAGCCGCGCGCGAAGAGCGGCAAAAATCCCCTGATCCCGGCCTCGAAAGCCGGCCCTCGCGGGCCGGAGCGCCTTGGCACGCGCCAGCTATCTGGGGAGCGCACGCACCAAGGCGCTCGCCCGTGGCAACCGGCTGCTCCCAAACCAGAGTGGCTGAAACTCGCGCCGCCATAGTGGCGGAGTTTCCGACCGTCATTGACACATTGGCTTGTAGAAGGGGTGTGGTGCCGGTGAAGGGACTCGAACCCCCGACCCCATCATTACGAATGACGTGCTCTACCAGCTGAGCTACACCGGCGCCGCGCGTGGGCATAGCGGAGCGGGCGGGATGCCGCAAGAGGCTCTGAGGGATGGTGGCCGAGGTGGTTTTCTGACTGTGCCTTGACATCCTTGCCGTGGGCCTGCGGCGCAGAGGCTCCAAGCGCCCGGCGCGCCACAATGCCGTCGAAGCGCAGCGGCCCGGTGCGGTGAGGGTTCGTTCGGAGCGCGGGAGGCGACCCCGCGCTGTCCTCGACATCGGGCAGCGCAGCGCCGAGGCGATCGGAGCGCTGGCGCAAGGCGGAGGTCCGTTCGCCGGGGCTCAGAGCCCGTTGTAGTCCGTCGTGCGGGAGCGGTAGTCGGCGTAGTCCGACACGGCCTCGATCTCGGTACCCATCAGCTCGAGATCGGCGGGGGCGGGCGTGCGGCTGTCGAGCAGCGCCTGCGCCACATCGTCCGCGGCGGTGTACATCGCCCCGTGCCGGAAGCCGCTGTTCATCCGCACGCGATGGTAGAGGGACTGCACGACATAGGCGACGATCTCCGCGAAGAGCGCGTTCATGACATTGGCGCGCATGTCGCAGAGCGCATGGGTGCCCTCATGCACGATCACCATCTGGTCGTTGATGCCCGTGGTCATCGCGCGCGACAGGATGAAGTGGTTGGCCGGCAGGGCACCCACGCCGGGGATGGTATGCCGTTTCGGCAGGTAGAGGGCCTTTGCGGGGATGGCCGCGTTCACGGCCACGCCGATCTTGCCCTGGTGCACCGCATCGGCCACCGCCGCGAGCGAGTCGCCCCCGAAGGCGAAGCTGTGCGTGCTCGCATCGGCCGTGTTGAACCATTCGAAGCGGTAGTGTTTGCCGCGCATCGGGTTGAGCCCGAGCGTGTCCTTGACGATCTGGGTATCGGTCATCTCGTGTCCTCGCGCTGACGGTTGCAGGCGTCGGCGGGAGAACGGCGTGGCGCAGGCCGCGGCGGGCGCGCCGGGCCGCGGCCCCCGAACTCCCCGCAAGCACACTATGCAGAGAGGCGGGCCGCGGCGGTGACGGCTGTTACAGACAGGGCGGGCGCGGTCAGCCCTTCTTCAGGCAGCGCCGGCCGAGAAGTTCCGCGATCTGGACGGCGTTGAGGGCCGCGCCTTTACGCAGATTGTCCGACACGCACCAGAAGGAGAGCCCGTTCTCCACCGTCGGATCGGTGCGCAGGCGCGAGATATAGGTCGCGAACTCGCCCACGCATTCCACCGGCGTGATGTAGCCGCCATCCTCGCGCTTATCGACGACCATGATGCCCGGCGCATTGCGCAGGATCTCGCGCGCCTCGTCCTCGTCGAGCGGCTCCTCGAACTCAACGTTCACCGCCTCGGAATGGCCGACGAAAACCGGCACGCGCACGCAGGTGGCGTGGACCTTGATCTTGGGATCCACGATCTTCTTGGTCTCGGCGACCATCTTCCATTCCTCGAAGGTCGCGCCGTCCTCCATGAAGTCGCCGATCTGCGGGATGATGTTGAAGGCGATCTGGCGCTGGAACTTCGAGGGATCGACCTCCTGGCCCGGCACGTAAAGGCCCTTGGTCTGGTTCCAGAGCTCGTCGATCCCGTCCTTCCCGGCGCCGGAGACGGACTGGTAGGTGTCCACCACCACGCGCTTGATCCGGGCGCGGTCGTGCAGCGGCTTGAGGGCCACCACCATTTGCGCCGTCGAACAGTTGGGGTTCGCGATGATGTTGCGCCGGGCATACATCTCGATCGCGTCCGGGTTCACTTCCGGCACGATCAGCGGCACATCGGGCTCGTAGCGATAGAGCGAGGAATTGTCGATCACCACGGCTCCGGCCTTGGCGGCACGCGGCGCATAGTCCTTCGTCGGCCCCGAGCCGATGGCGAAGAGCGCGATATCGGTGCCCGTGAAATCGTACTGCTCCACGTCGCGCGTCTTGAGTGTCGTGTCGCCATAGCTCACTTCGGTGCCCTGCGATTTTCGCGAGGCGAGCGCGATGACCTCGTCGGCGGGAAAGGCCCGCTCCTCGAGGATGTTGAGCATTTCCTGGCCCACGGTGCCGGTGGCACCGACGACAGCGACGCGATAGCCCATGACGGTTCTCCAAATGGGGTGCGCCACGGGCTATAGGCGAGCGCCGGGGAGAAGGAAAGAGGGGCAGGCCCTGCGCCCGCCCCGCTCGCTCAGCGCGTGATCGGAAAGAGGCGCGGATCCTTCAGGTACTCGATCACCGCCATCCGCTCGTCATGGGTGAGCGTGGCGAATTCGTGCCCCTCTTTGCCGTTTCCGGGCAGGGCGGTGTCGAAGAGGAAGCCGCCGGGGACCTCCTCGCCGGAGAAGCCCAGCCGCTCGGCGTCGATCTCCCGGTTGCCGATCCAGAAGGTCTCCGCGCGCGCCTCCGCGGGGGAGAGCAGCTCGTAGACCGTGCGCACCGAGCCGTTGTGCAGATAGGGCCCGGTCGCCCACACCGCCTCCAGCGGCCCGGCCTTGAGCGCGAGCCCGTCCCCTGCCGGCTTGTAGCCACAGGGCCGCCCGGGCGCGTCGTCCTCGCAGTCCGGATGTCCCGGCGGGCGCATGCGGATGAAGGCGGGGAACTGTTCGGGCGGGATGCCCGCGTCCAGCATCGCCTTCGTCGTGGCGCTCGACACGACGGTGCCGAAGTAGAGCGCCGCCGGGACGGTCTCTTCCCCGCCGAAGACATCGCGCAAGGGGCCGGTGTCCACGACCCGCTGGGCCAGCGCGTTGATGTAGTCGGGATCGACGCCGGCCTTCTCGAGGCCGATGGCCCTGACTTTGATGAACTCGGCTTCGCCGAAATTGTCCGCGGGATCGGTCTTTCGGTAGGGCGGCGCGTTGTGGCAGCGCTCGCAATTGGCCGCGAAGAGGTCGCGCCCCCGCTCGGCCAGCGCCGTGTCGATCGGGCCGAGCTCCGCCTCGGGCCATGCGGGCGCCTCGAGCTGCTCGAGCCAGCGCTCGTAGTCCTGCAGCTCGACGAGCCGGGCGGTGGAGGTGAAGCGCGCCGCCGTGTCGCTGAGCTCGGTCGCGCCGAACACACCCAGCGCCTGGCCCACATTGCGCGCCAGCGGATCGGCGGCCGTCAGGTTCCACTGCACGAATTCGAGCTGCGGGGCGAGCCAGAGCGCGGGATAGCTGGTCGGCGCCGACGGGATGGCGAGGTTCTTGACGAGGCCGAGATCCGTCACCGCCAG
>JBCBWF010000512.1:0-3388 GCA_039817245.1 Pseudomonadota bacterium
GGTGCGCGACGCGGCCGCGGGCGGCCGCTTCGGCCCCGCCACCGCCACGCCCCGCGCGCCCGCGCCGCCGCGGCGCCCGCCTCGCTGGCCGGCACGGTACTGCGCGGCGTGGTCACCACGGGCGGGGTCGATACGGCCCTGCTCGTGCTGCCCGGCGACGGCGCGATCCGGCGGCTGAGCCCCGGCCAGACGCTGCGGGGCTGGAGGCTGGTGGCCGTGGGCCCCGCCTCCGCCGCCTTCGAGCGCAACGGGGAGACGGTGCGGCTGACGCTGCAGTTCAAGCGCGGGCAAGCGGGCGGGACGGGCGGCGCCGCAGCGCCTGCGCCGGGCCGCCCTGCGGAAGGCCGCGCACAGCGCCCAGCGCAAGGCCCTGCCCAGCGCCCGGCGCAACGCCCCAGAGCCGCGCGGGCGGAGCAGACCGTGCCCTACTGACCCGCCTCTCCGACGCTCCTCCCAAGGCCCGACGGGCCCGCGACGACCGCCCGCCCCACCGACCCGCGCAAGCGCGCCCCCCGCTCAGACACGGCGCATGAAGGGAACGACCCGCGTGCCAGCACGATCCGAACGCCCCAGACCTCTCGGCGCCCTTCTTCCCGGCGTGGCGGGAGCGTTCGGCCTGCTCGCGCTGCTGGCCGGATGCGAGGCGATCGAGGAGAAATACGGCCCGCGCGAGAGCCGCTTGCCCGACCCCATCGGCGAGAGCGAGGGCGAGGCGGTGCGCGACGCGGCCGCGGGCGGCCGCTTCGGCCCCGCCACCGCCACGCCCCGCGCGCGCGATGCGCTGACCCGTCCGCGGATCATTCCCGGCACCGGCCGCTTCAGCGGGGGCGCCGCGCTGCCCCGCGTGGCACCCGATGCCCAGGGCGACGGCGTGATGCTGAGCTTCTCGGACGTGGATATCCGCACGGTGGTGGACACGGTGCTCGGCGACACGCTGGGGCTCAACTATCTGGTGGACGCGCAGGTGGACGGGCGGGTGACCTTCCGCACCTCGCGCGCGATCCCGCGCGGTGATGTGCTGTCGGTGCTGGAGAACATCCTGGCGCTGAACGGGGCGGCGCTGGTGGAGCGCGACGGGGTCTACACCGTGCTGCCGGCGAGTGCTGTCTCCGCCCTGCCCCGCGTGGTGGTGACGCCGCGGCGGTTTCCCCAGCCCTCCGGCATCGGCACCTATGTGATCCCGCTGCGCTCCGCCTCGGTGGAGGGCATGCTGGAGCTGGCGCAGGGGCAGATCAGCCCGGGCAGCCAGCTCGCGGTGGACCGGACGCGCAACCTCTTCATCTATACCGGGCCACGGCAGGAGGCGGAGGCGCTGACGGAGCTCATCGGCGTGCTGGATGTGGATGTGCTGGCGGGCAAGTCCTTCGGCCTCTTCCCGGTGCAGGCGAGCGACGCGACGGTGGTGGCGACGGAGCTCGAGTTTCTGTTCGCGGAGCGACTGAGCGACGGGGGCGGGGGGACGCTCAGGCTGCTGCCGATCGCGCGGCTGAACGCGATCCTCGCCATCGCCAACAACGCGCAGATCCTGAGGCAGGTGGATGTGTTCGTGCGCGAGCTCGACCGGGCGGATGTGGCGGCGGGGCGGCGCGTCTATGTCTATCACGCGCGCAACCGCCAGGCGGTGGATCTCGCCGAGGCGCTGAACGTGGCCTTTCTGGGCGCGGCCGGGAGCGAGGAGGACGCGCGGGGGCCAGACGCTTCGCCGGGCGGCGCGCCGGGGCTGGCGCCGGGGCGCGAGCCGGTGCGGATCTCGAGCCCGGATGGCGGGGCGGCGGGCGGCGGCGGGCTCTCGGAGAGCCCCGGCGCCGGGCGGCCGCGCGCGTCCGGCACGGGCGACTTCGGTGGGAGCGCAGGCACTGGCACGGGCTCGGGCTCGGGCACGGGCTCGGGCACGGGCTTGGGTGGCGGGCTGCAAGCCGACCGGCGCGGGCTCGCGGATGTGCTGGAGGGCGATGGCGGCTTCCGGATCGTTGCGATCGACAAGAACAACGCGCTGCTGATCGTCGCCACCGAGGAGGAGCATGCGCAGGTGGAGCTGGTGCTCCGCCAGCTCGACACCCCGCCCCTGCAGGTGCTGATCGAGGCCACCATCGCCGAGGTCTCGCTGCAGGACGACCTGCAATACGGCATCCAGTGGGCCTTCGCGAACGGGGATATCTCGGGGAATTTCGCCTCCGGCACGGTGGGGAATTTCGGGCTCGATCCGTTGAGCGTGGTGGCGCCGTCCTTTCCGGGCTTCAACTTCGTGCTCGACCCGACGGAGGCGCGGATCGTGCTGAGCGCGCTCTCCGAGATCTCCGATATCGAGGTGGTCTCCTCGCCGCAGCTTCTGGTGCTCGACAACCAGTCGGCCCGCCTGCAGGTGGGCGACCAGGTGCCGATCGCGACGCGCTCCTCCGTCTCGGTGATCGATCCGGATGCGCCGGTGGTCTCCTCGATCGAGTATTTCGACACCGGCGTGATCCTGGAGGTGACCCCGCGGGTGAATGCGTCCGGCTACGTGACGCTCGATATCCTGCAGGAGGTGAGCGATGCGGTGGAGACGGCGTCGTCGGAGATCGAGTCGCCCACCATCCAGCAGCGCAGCATCCGCAGCATCGTCTCGGTGCAGAGCGGCGAGACCATCGCGCTCGGCGGGCTGATCCGGGAGCGCGCCACCGACGGGACCGCGGGCGTGCCGGTGCTGCAGGACATTCCCGTGCTCGGCAATCTCTTCAAGACCACGACGCGGCTGGCCGACCGCACCGAGCTGCTCGTGCTGATGACGCCGCGGGTGATCCGCGACCCGGCGCAGGCGCGCGAAGTGACGGCGGCGCTGCGCGAGCGGCTGACCAATCTCGCGCCGTGAGGCTCAGTCCGCGTCCGGCGCGAAGAGCTGGCGCGTGCCGCCCGTCCAGAGGCGGAAGCGGTAGGAGGGGATGCCGCCGCGAAAGCCGAGCGAGAGCGTGCGCAGATCGACCACCGCGACGCGCACGGCGACGGCGCCGCCATCGCTGCGCGCCTCGGCATGGATGCGCAGCACATCGCCCATGACCCGACGCGGGGCCCGGCGCGAGGCCCGGCCGACCGGCGGCTCCTCCCCCCCGGCGAGGGCGCGGCGCACGGGGTCTGGCGCGTAGCGCCGCTCGGGCTGGGCGAGGCCGGTATGGACGGTGAGATAGGGCGCCGCGCGGGCGAAGAGCGCGGCATCGATGCCGGGGACGGCGCGCAGGTCCTCGCGCATCAGGAAGGGCGGCGGCGCCGCGCCGTCCTGCCGGGCCTGCGCCGCGGCATGGGCTGCGCGGTGGCTCTCGATGCGCTCTGCCAGCCGGTCCGCGCGACGGGGCTCGACCCCGACCGCCGCGAAGAGCGCGCCGAGCAGCGCGGGCGGGGCGGCGTTGAGATCGAC
>JBCBWF010000598.1:0-2338 GCA_039817245.1 Pseudomonadota bacterium
AGAACACCGTGCTCGTCGTCGTCCGCGCGCCGCACCAGTCCGCCGTCGACGCCGTGACCGAGGCGCTCGCCACCCGCCTGGCCGCGCGCGCAGACGCGATCGAGAGCGTCTTCGCCCCCTCGGCCGACCGCTTCCTCGTCGCCCATGGCCTCCTCTACCGGGATCTGGCCGAGGTGGAGAGCGCGCTCTCGCGGCTCAGCCAGTCCGCCAACCTCCTCGCCGAGCTCCGCGGCGCGCAGACCACCGAGGGTTTCCTGACCGCGCTCAACCGCGCCGTCACCCTGGCCGAGGGCGCGGGCATCGACCCTGCCGAGCTCTCCGGCCTCATGGCCGAGGCGGCCGCGGTGTTCGACGCCGCCGCCGCCGGCGCCCCGCGGCCCTTCGACTGGTCCCGCGCCCTCTCCGCCGAAGCCCCCGCCGGCGCGCTCACCCGCGTCATCACCGTCCAGCCCGCGCTCGACTATGAGCGGCTCAACCCCGCCAAGCCCGCTCTCGCGGCCGTCGCGGAGGAGATCGCGGGCCTCGACCCCGCCCTTGCCGGCCTCGTCGAGATCGGCGTCACCGGCGACCCGGCCCTGCGCGCCGAGGAGCTCTCCAGCGTCACCGCCCGGCTCGCCCAGTCCCTCGGCCTCTCGCTTATCCTGGTTGCCGCGGTCCTCTTCATGGCGCTCGGCGGGCCCGGCCGCGTCGGCCTGGCGCTCGCCACCGTGCTCGTCACCCTCGTGCTCACCACCGGCTTCGCGGCCCTCGCGGTCGGCGCGCTCAACCTCATCTCCATCGCCTTCGTGGTGCTGATGGTCGGGCTCGGGATCGACTTCGCGATCCACCTCCTCGCGCATCTGGACGAGGACCGCGCGCGCGGCCTCACCGCCGCGGAGGCGCTCGCCGCCACGGGCAGCAGCATCGGCGGCGCGCTCACCCTCTCCGCGGCCACCACCGCGCTCGCCTTTCTCGCCTTCACCACCACCGACTTCATCGGCATGGCCCAGCTCGGGCTGATCGGCGGGGTGGGGGTGCTCCTCGCCCTGCTGGTAGCGCTCACGCTCATCCCCGCCGCCGTCGCCCTCCGCCCGGGCCTCGCGCGCGGGCGCGGGCCCATGGCGCTGCCCCGCCTCGGCCGGGGCACGGCCTTGCCGCTCGCCGTCGCGGCCCTCGCCACGGGGGCGGTCGCCGCGATCTTCGCGCCCTCGGCGCGGTTCGATGCGGACCCCATGGCACTCCGCGCCGCCGCCGCCCCCTCCGTCGCGGCCTTCGGCTGGCTCACCGAGGACCCCGCGCTCGCCCCCCTCCGCCTCAGCGTGATGGTCGACGCGGAGGCCGAGGCCGAAGCGCTGGCCGAGACCGCCCGCGCCGCCGCTTCTGTGCGCAGCGCCGTCTGGCTCGGCGATCTCGTGCCCAAGGACCAGGACGCCAAGCTCGACGAGATCGACCTCGCCTATCCCTCGCTCGACTTCGCGGTCTCCGGCGAGGCGGTCGATCTCGGCGCGCCCGATCCCAGCCCGCTCCCGCCGCGCCTGCGCGCCCTCGCCACGCCCGAGGCGACCGCGCTCGCCGCCGCGCTCGAGCGCTGGCAGGCCGCAGGCACGGGCGAGGGCACTGGCGAAGGCACCGGCGAAGGGCAGGGGGCCGGCCCCCTCTCCGCCGCCCTCTTCCGCTTCTTCCCCGCCGTGATCGAGCGTATCGGCCTGATCCTCGAAGCCGGCCCCGTCACCCGCGCCGACCTGCCCGAGGCGATGACCGCGCGCTATCTCGCCGAGGACGGCCGCCTGCGCGTCGAGATCGCAGCGGCGGAGGACATCACCGACCCCGCCGCACGCGGCCGCTTCGTCGAGGCCGTCCTCGCCGCCCTGCCCGAAGCCGGCGGCCCGCCCGCCCAGATCGAGGGCGCGGCCGGCACCGTCGCGGCGGCCATGCTCTCCGCCGCCGGCCTCGCCCTTCTCGGCACCGCCGTGCTCGCCGCGCTCACGCTCCGCTCCGGCCTCCAGGTCGCGGCCATCCTGCTGCCGCTGGCGCTCGCGGGCCTCGTCACCATGGCCGCCAGCGCGCTCCTCGACATCCCGTTCAACTACGCCAATGTCATCGTGCTGCCGCTCATGATCGGCATCGGCGTCGATGCGGGCGTCCACCTCGCCGTGCGCACCGCGCGGCTCGACACCGAGGAGCGCCGCGGCGGCGTCTTCGACAGCTCCACCCCCCGCGCGGTGCTGGCCAGCGCGCTCACCACGATCGCCGCCTTCGGTACGCTGGCGCTCTCCGAGCATCGCAGCACGATGACATTGGCGTAGTTGAACGGGATGTCGAGGAGCGCGCTGGCGGCCATGGTGACGAGGCCCGCGAG
>JBCBWF010000369.1:0-5052 GCA_039817245.1 Pseudomonadota bacterium
CCCTCGACCTCGAAGCGCGCGATATCCTCGAACTCCACCTCCTCGCCCACCAGGGCGACCTGCGGAATGATGATGGGATTGTCGAAATCGGGCGAGAACACTTCGAGCCGAAGCTCGTTTGCAAGAAATGACACGACACTCTCTCCTTCGCCGTCGCTGTGGCACAACCGCAAGCATGACCGCAGGACAGGCGAAACGGAAAGGTTGAATCCGGCGCATTCTGGGACAGCGTCCGCACACGCCTCTTGCCGAATGTCACGGTCACGTCATAAATACGTTACATGAAAGAGATCGAACTGAAACTTCTGGTCGACGAGGCCGGCGCCCGGCGCCTCTCGCGACGCCTCACGGCCCTCACGGGCACCCGGCCGGTCACGCGGCGGCTGCTGACGGTCTATCTCGACACCGCCGAGGGCGGGCTGGCGGCGGCGGGCATCGCGCTGCGCCTGCGCCGCGAGGGCCGCGGCTGGACCCAGACCGTCAAGGCCGGCCGCTCCATGCGCGCCGGCCTGTCCGAGACCACCGAAGTAAACGTCGCCGTGCCCGGCGGGCGCGTGGACCTCGCCGCGATCCCGGATCCCGCCCTGCGCGCCGCGGTCGAGAAGGCCGCCGGCGGCCTGCCGCTCGCGCCCGTCTACGAGACCGATATGCGCCGCACGCTCTGGGAGGTCACGGAGCCGCAGCCGGGCATGGGGCAGGGCGAGGCGCAGCCGATCTGCGCCTGCGACCAGACGGTGGCGCGCATCGAGGTCGCGCTCGACCGCGGGGACATCCATGCAGGCCCGGCCTCCGAGGGGCTGATCGAGGTGGAGCTCGAGCTCCTCGCCGGCCCGCCCGCCACGCTCTTCGCGCTCGCGCGCCGGCTCTTTCCCGAAGGCGGCCTGCGCTTCTCCGCCATGAACAAGGCCGAGCGGGGCCGGCGGCTCGCGGCGGGCGAGCCCACCCGCGAGCATCGCGCGCCGCGCAACGCCCGCCCGGTACCGATCGCGGCCGATGCGAGCGCCGAGGCCGCCGGGCGGGAGATCCTCGCCGAATGCTTCGCGCAGATCGCCGACAACGCCGCGGTGGTGATCGAGAGCGACGACCCGGAGGGCCCGCATCAGCTTCGCGTCGGCCTGCGCCGGCTGCGCAGCGCGCTGGAGCTGACCGAGCCCGCCTTCTCGGGACTCGCCCAGGCGATGCTCGCGGCCGAGGCGCGCTGGCTCGGCCAGGAGGTGGGGCGGCTGCGCGATCTCGACGTCGCCCTCGTCGATCTCGTGGAGCCCATGCGCAAGGAGGTGCCCGCCGAGCCCGGCTTCGCGGCGCTCTCCGACGCGCTCGTCACTGCCGCCGCGACCGAGCGCGCGGCCCTCCGGCGCACGCTGACGGGCGCGCGGGTGCATGGCTTCCTGTTCGATCTTGCGGCCTTCATCGCGCTGCGCGGCTGGCTCGAGCCCGCGGATCACCGCCAGACCCACCGCCTCGCGCGCCCCTTCGCGGCGCTCGCGGCAGAGCGGTTGGAGCGCGCGGACAGGCGTGCGGCCAAGCGTGCCAAGGGCATCGCCACGCTCGAAGTCGAGGCCCGGCACGATCTCAGAAAGAGTCTCAAGAAACTCCGCTATATTGTTGAATTTGCTTCTCCTCTCTGGTCTGAAAGCCAAGTCCGACCGATGCTGAAATCGCTGAAGGCGCTGCAGCAGCTCTTCGGAGACCTGAACGATGCGGCCGTGGCCGAGACGCTGTTTCTCGCGCCGAACGGTCCGGGGGTCGGCAACCCGGTTGCTGCGCGCGCGGCGGGCCGGCTGATCGGGGCGCGGAATGCGGGGGCCGAACAGGCCTGGGCGGAAGCCCAGGCCCGCTGGGAGGTCTTCGCCGCCGCTCGCCGTCCGTGGAAACCGCGCAAATCGGGCAAAAAGGCCAGCACCGGCGCGAAGGTTGCAAAGCCGGCGAAAGCGCGGAGATCGGGCAAATCCGCGGCCGGCGCGCGGTAGGCCCCCCGCTTCCAACTGCCCTCCAAACCGGTCCTGCGGCCGCTCCCACCCACGTCATTCTGTACGGCGTTAAGTAAACGTCAGATGACCGCGGCCGCGCTCCACGCTTTTCTCGCGCGTGCGGTTTGTTCACGAGAAGTTCTCGATTGCTGATCCACAATGTCGTGGGAGGGAGCGGCCGCAAGGGAAAAATGCGTGCTGCCGGGGGAGCGCCAACACCGGGCCAGCTTGGCTCTGCCCGAAAGTGGCGGGGGGCCTTCAAGGAGATCCGGGGTCAAGCCCGGGACGCGCCGTCGCGCGCGGCGTCGGCGGTGCGCGCTACTCGGGGTCGGCGGAGCCGTGCACGGCCACGATGTCGAGCGTCGCCTCCTGCGGCTTGATCGCCCGGAAGCTCTCCGAGACGCCGGCATCCACCAGCTTGCGCTCCACCACCAGCAGCGTGTTCGCGGGATGCTCCTCGCAGAGCGACGCCATGAAGGCCAGCTCCTCCGCCGCCACCGGGCGCGCCGCTGCCGTATCCGGCGCGCCCCAGCATGCCACGAAATGGGCGGCCAGCGCGTCGATCTGCGCTTCGTACTCCGCCGCCTCGATCTGGCTCACGGCCACGAAGGTGGCGCGCCCGAAACTCTCGAGCCCGAGCCAGCCATTGGCGAAGGCCTGGCGCGCCTTGCCCTCCAGATCCGCCTCCGTGAAGTCGGAGAACGCAAATGCCCCGGAGATCGCCCATTCGTCCGGCTCCGCCGCGGGCTCGAAGATGCGCGGATCCGACTCGTCGAAGCGCAGCGTCCGGGCGAGCTTCATCGGCCTGCCTCCAGCATCGCGCTCAGCGGGCGCAGGCGCGTGGCCTCGCCATGCTTCACCAGCAGCCCGCCCCGCTCGTCGAGCCCCATGAAGAGCCCGCCCGCCTCCGGCCCGTCCTCCAGGAGCTCGCCGAGGCGCCAGGCCCGCGCGCGCCAGTGCTCGTGCAGCGCCCCGAAGCCGCCCGCCTCCAGCTTGTTGAGCCAGACCAGCATATGCCGTGACCAGCTCTCCAGAAGCGCCACCGGCCCGATCTCCGCGCAGCCCTCCTCGGCGAGCGAGGTCTCCCCCGGCGTCGACCCCGGCTCGCCCTCGCGCGCGGGCAGGAAGGGCAGGGCAAGGCCGACCACCAGCCAGTCGGGCTCCGCCGCCGCATCCGCGGTCGAGGCCACCGCCTCCAGCCCCCCGCAGCGCGCCCCGTTCACGCGCAGCCCCGCCGGCCAGTCGTAATGCAGTGCCACCTCCGGCGGGGCGAGCGCGCCGAGCGCATCGCCAAGGCCGAGGGCGGCGGCGAACACCGCGGCCATGGCGCTCTCCAGCGGCTCCTCGGGCGCCAGCACGATCGCCGCCTCCAGCCGTGTGCCGTCGAAGTCCCAGACCACCAGCCCCGGATCCGTGCCGATCGCCGCCTGCGCCACCGCGCGCGCCATGGGCCGCTGGCCCGCCGCCTTCTCGCCGCGCAGCCGCGGCGGGAAGAGCGGCTCCGCCCCCGGTGCCGCCAACCCCTCGGCCAGTCCGCCTGCGATGGGTCCCGACATCCCCCCGCCCTCAGCCGAGCGCGCCGGTTTCGATCAGCCGCTCGGCCACGTCCATGAAGGCGCGCGCCTGCGGGCTGCCGGGCTTGGCGGCCACGATCGGCGCGCCCCCGTCGCCCGCCACCCGGATCTCCAGATCGAGCGGGATCTCGCCGAGGAAGGGCGCGCCGATCTTCTCGGCCTCCGCCTTCGCGCCGCCATGGCCGAAGATATGCGCCTCGTGCCCGCAATTGGGGCAGCAGTAATGGGACATGTTCTCGATCAGCCCCAGCACCGGCACCTCGGTCTTGCGGAACATGTCGATCGCCTTGCGCGCGTCGAGCAGGGCCACGTCCTGCGGCGTGGAGACCACCACGGCCCCCGCCACCTCCGCCTTCTGCGAAAGCGTGAGCTGCACATCGCCCGTGCCCGGCGGCAGATCCACCAGGAGCACGTCGAGCCGGCCCCACTGCACCTGCGCCAGCATCTGCTGCAGCGCGCCCATCAGCATCGGCCCGCGCCAGACCACCGCCTCGCCCTCGGGCACCATGAAGCCGATGGACATCGCCGTGACGCCGTGGTTGCGCAGCGGCAGGATGATCTTGCCGTCGGGGCTCGCCGGCCGGCCGGAGATCCCCAGCATCCGCGGCTGCGACGGCCCGTAGACATCCGCATCCAGCAGGCCCACGCGCTTGCCCGCCGCCACCAGCGCCACCGCCAGATTGGCCGAGACGGTGGACTTGCCGACACCGCCCTTGCCCGAGGCGATCGCGATGATCCGGTCCACGCCCGGCACCTTCTTCGAGGCCGGCTCCGAGGGCTTGCGCCGCCCGCCGATATTGAGATCCGGCGGCGGCCCGCTCGGCGCCTTGCGCGCCGCCGGCGCCGTGGGCTGGTTCGAATGCGCGGTCAGGATCGCCGAGACCGCGCTCACCCCGGGGATCCGTTCAACCGCCGCCTGCGCCGCGGCGCGGACCGGCTCCATCGCCGGGCCCTTCGCCGGGTCCACCTCGATCACGAAGCTCACCTTGCCGTCGGCCACCGACACGGCCTTGGCCATATCGGCGCTCACGATATCGCGCCCCTGGCCGGGATCGACGATCTTGGAGAGCGCATCGAGCACCGCCTCGCGGGTGACGCTCATTCGGCCCCTCCCTCGGCGGCACCGGCGGCGGAGATCTCGCCCTCCACCACATGTTCCAGCCCGATCTCCGGGATCGAGAGCACCACCCGCGCCTTCACCGGCGCGCCCGGGGCGGCGGCCCGCATGGCCTTCTCGATCTCCTGCTGCGAGGTGACGCCCACCTGCTTCAGGAACTTCCGCATCGACATGTTGAAGGCGTCGTCGCTCATCCGTCCTCTCCGTTGCCGGGTGTCTTGGCAGCGGCGCGCGCAGCCATCTCGCGCAGCGCCAGCTCGTCCTCGGTGGTGCGCGGGCGCGGCCGCTCCCCCATCGCGAAGGGGTTGTCGGGCATGCGGAACTGCGCGCGCACGCGGCAATCGTCGCACATCTGGATCAGCCGCACATTGTCCGAATTCGTGAACATCGC
>JBCBWF010000050.1:0-19603 GCA_039817245.1 Pseudomonadota bacterium
GTTTCGGACGGAGAACCCGGGGCTGGTGGCGCTGCGCGCGCTCTTCCTGCTCGCCTCCACCATCTTCAACTTCACGGCCGTGCAGTACCTGCCGCTGACGCTGACGGCGGCGATCTTCTTCACGGTGCCGCTCTGGGTCTGTGCGCTCTCGATCCCGCTGCTGGGGGAGAAGGTCGGGCCGCGGCGCTGGGCGGCGATCGTGATCGGTTTTCTCGGCGTGCTGGTGGCGATGCGGCCCTGGAGTGCCGAGGCGCACTGGGCGGTGTTTCTCTCCATGGGCACGGCGATCGCGGCGGCGCTCTATCTGATCGCGACGCGGCGGCTGGCGGGGCGGGTGTCCACCGACACCCAGCAGTTCTACGCGGCGGCCATCGCGGCGGTGGCGATCGCGCCGCTGGCGCTGGCGGAGTGGGAATGGCCGGCGAGCACGATCGACTGGACGGTGTTCGCGCTGATCGGGCTCTTCGGCTGGGGGGGGCACCAGGTGCTGACGGTGGCACACCGGCTGGCGCCGGCCTCCGTTCTGGCGCCCTTCGTCTATGTGCAGATGATTTACATGACCGGGTCGAGCTGGCTGATCTTCGACCAGCCGCCGGACGGCTGGATCCTGGCGGGCGGCAGCATCGTGCTGGCCAGCGGGCTCTATATCTGGCTGCGCGAGCGCGCGCTCGGCGCTGGCTAGCGAGGCGGCCGCTGGGCTTCGAGCACCGGGTTGCGGCCGCTCCCACCCTCGTCATCTTTACCAGAGAAATTAGAACATAGTGTGAACAAACAGAAGGCGCCGGTAGGCCGCCGAATTTGGCGGTAGGCTTACCGCCGATTCATCGAATCGCGGGAAACATGTCGTATGAGGGTGCGAGTGCAGACGCTTTCCCGGACGCCTCGCCATGGCTGGCGAAGGCCCTAGGGCACGGCCAGCGTCCAGGTCTCCACCGTCTTCTCCAGCGTGACCGGTCCCGCCTCCGCGTCGAAGGCGCGGAAATGGTGCGAGGCGAGATGCGCATCGAAGGCCGCGCGGTCGTCGTAGATCTCGTAGAGGAACACTATGCCCGGCCGCGCCGGGTCGTGACACACATCGAAGCGCCGGCAGCCGGGCTCGGCGGCCAGGCTGTCCGCCGCCTGCCGGCGCACCCGCTCCAGGAAGCCGGCGGCCTGCGCCGGTTCCACCCGGAAGAGCACCGTCACGACATACATGCGACACCGCCAGTTTTCGGTTGTTTCCCGCCGACCTTCACATCTAAATCGATTTAGACGGCGCGAGGCAAGCGGGCGGACCACGAATGCAGATCGATCTGGACAGCATCGGCTTCCTCGGCGCAGGCCTCAGCCGTCCCGAATGCGTGCTGGCCCATGCCTCTGGCATGCTGCTCGCGCCGGACTGGACGGAGCCCGGCGGTATCGCCCTCATCGCGCCGGACGGCACGGTGCGCCGCGTCCTCGCGACCCGGCCCGATCCGGGCGTGGACATGCCGCTGCGCCCCAACGGCATCGCCCTCGAGCCCGGCGGCACGGTGCTCGTCGCCCATCTCGGGCCCGAGCGCGGCGGCATCTACCGCCTCTGGCCGGACGGGCGCTGCGAGGTAGTGACCGACAGCGTGGACGGCCGGCCCATGCCGCCCGCCAATTTCGTCGCCCGCGACCGCAGCGGACGGCTCTGGATCACCGTCTCCACCACCCGCGTGCCTCGCGCGCTGGACTACCGCCCCGATGCCGCGACCGGCTTCATCGCCGTGCACGACGCCAAGGGCACGCGGCTCCTGGCCGAAGGGCTCGGCTACACCAACGAGTGCCTGCTCTCGGCGGACGAGACGGTGCTCTGGGTCAACGAGACCTTCGCGCGCCGGCTCACCGCCTTCGACATCGCCGGCACCGCCGCCTCGCCGCGGCTGACGGGGCGGCGCACGCTGGCGCGCTTCGGCCTCGGCACCTTCCCGGACGGGCTGAGCCCCGCGGCCGATGGCAGCCTGCTCGTCACCTCCATCGTCTCCAACCGCGTCCTGCGCGTCAGCCTCGGCGGCGTGGTGGAGACGCTGATCGAGGATGTGGAGCGCGGCCATCTCGCCGAGGTGGAGGCCGCCTTCCAGGCCGGCACCATGGGCCGGCCGCATCTCGACACCGCACGCTCACGCCGGCTGCGGAACATCTCCAACCTCGCCTTCGGCGGCCCGGAGCTGCGCACCGCCTATCTCGGATGCCTCCTCGGCGACGCCATCGCGCATTTCGAGAGCCCCGTCGCGGGCCTCGCACCGCCTCACTGGAGCGCCGAGCTCGGCCCTCTCGGCGCGCTCGCCGGGGTGGCGGCATGAGGAACGACAGCGCCTTCCGCGTCGCGATCTTCCCCGGGGACGGGATCGGGCACGAGATCACCGCGCCCACCCTGCGCCTTGTCGAACGCGCCGCCGCGCGAACGGGCGGGCTCGGCTTCGACTGGCGCCCCTGCCAGGCTGGGGCGGCCACCTATCGCGACGAGGGCACCGCGCTGCCGGGCCCCGCGCTCGCGGAGGCGCGCGCGGCCGATGCGATCCTGCTCGCCGCCATGGGCCTGCCCAGCGTGCGCTACCCGGACGGGCGCGAGATCACCCCGCAGATCGACCTGCGTATGGAGCTCGGCCTCTATGCCGGCGTGCGCCCCGTCAAACCCGTGCCCGGCGTACGCCCTGTGCTGGCCGATGCCCGCGCGCACGATATCGACTACGTCATCATCCGCGAATCGACCGAAGGGCTCTTCGCCCCCTCCGCCCCCGGCACCCGGCCGGGCCCAGACGAGGCGCGCGAGACCATGGTCGTCACCCGCCCCGTCTGCGAGAGCGTCTTCGACTTCTCCTTCCACCTCGCCGCCGAGCGCGCCCAAGCCCTCGGCCGGCCCGGCCGGGTCACCTCCGTCGACAAGGCCAATGTGTTCCAGGCCTTCGCCTTCTGGCGCGAGATCTTCGCCGAGCGCGCCGCGCACCACCCCGATATCGCCGCCGATCTCGCCTATGTGGACGCCTTCGCGATGACCATGGTGCAGAAGCCCTG
The DNA here is from genome assembly GCA_039817245.1 of Pseudomonadota bacterium. Classification (GTDB taxonomy): domain Bacteria; phylum Pseudomonadota; class Alphaproteobacteria; order Rhodobacterales; family Rhodobacteraceae; genus Thermohalobaculum. Next base: position 3,019 of record JBCBWF010000050.1, read on the forward strand.
GGTGATCGACGTGGCGGTCACCGAGAACATGTTCGGCGACATCCTCTCCGATCTCGGTGCGGCGCTGATGGGGGGCATGGGCTACGCGCCCTCCGCCGATATCGGCGACGCGCATGCGGTCTTCCAGCCCTGCCACGGCTCGGCGCCGGATATCGCGGGCAAGGGGCTCGCCAACCCCACGGCCATGATCCTCTCCGCCGCGATGATGCTCGAATGGCTCGCCCAGCGCCACGCGGCGCCCGAGGCCGCGCGCGCCGGCGGGCTGATCCGCGGCGCGGTGGACGCGGCCTTCGCGCCCGGCGCGCTCGTCACCTGCGAGCTCGGCGGCCAGGCGGGCACCGAAGCGGTCTTCGAAGCGGTCGGCGACGCCCTCGAGCGTCTCGATGCCTGAGCTCGGCAGCGAAACCCGCGTCGCCATCGTTGGCGCTGGCTATTTCGGCCAGTTCCATTTCGACGCCTGGTCGCGCATCCCCGGGGTCGAGATCGTGGGGCTGGCCGAGCGCGATCCCGCCCGCGCAGCCGAGATGGCGGCGCGCTACGGGCGAGACGGCACGGCGCTGCCGGTCTTCGAGGACGCCGCGGAGATGGCGGAGGCGCTCGCGCCCGATCTCGTCGACATCACGGCACCGCCCGCCGCCCATCTGCCGCTGCTGCGCGCGCTCGCCCCGCGGGTCGGCCACATCATCTGCCAGAAGCCCTTCTGCGGCGGGCTCGAGGGCGCGCGTGCGGCGCTGGCGCTGGCCGAGACCCATGGCACCCGCATCGCCGTGCACGAGAACATCCGCTTCCAGCCCTGGAACCGCGCCGCGCGCCGGCTGATCGACGACGACCGGCTGGGCGAGCTCCAGCAGATCACCTTCCGCCTGCGCCCCGGCGACGGGCGGGGGCCGGACGCCTATCTCGACCGCCAGCCCTATTTCCAGACCATGCCGCGCTTTCTCGTGCACGAGACCGCCGTGCACTGGGTCGACACCTTCCGCTATCTGATGGGCGACATCACCGGCGTGATGGCCCGCCTCGTCCGCCTCAACCCGGCGATCGCGGGGGAGGATGCGGGGGTGATCCTGTTCGACTTCGCCTCCGGCGCGCGCGGGCTCTTCGACGGCAACCGCCTCGCCGACCACGCCGCCACCAATCGCCGCCGCACCATGGGCGAGATGCTGCTGGAGGGCACCCGCGCGACCCTCCGGCTCAACGGCGACGGCCGGCTCTGGCTCCGCGCTTTCGGCGCCAATGACGAGGTCGAGCACCCCTTCGTCTGGCACGACCATCTCTTCGGCGGCGACTGCGTCTATATCTGCTCGCGCGAAATCCTGTCGGACTGGCGCGCGGGCCGCGGCTCGCCCATGGAGGCCACCTCCTATATCCGCAACCAGGTGGTCGAGGAGGCGATCTACGAGAGCGCCGAGACCGGACGACACCTCGCCATCCCGTGAGCGCGCGGCAGCGCCGGGCCGCCGCGCGCGCCATCGCTCACGACGAACGGCTCACGCCCCGATCCGCAGCCGCAGCTGGATCGTGCCGAGCAGCCTGCTGCCTGTCGGATAGGCGAACTCGATCTGGTTCGCTTGGGTGTTCCGCGTGATCTCGAACTCGTTGCCGAGATCGCTGATGAAGGACACCGAGTTGGTCCCGATCTTGGCGGTCACGGCCCCGTCCTCGATGCTGTCATTGTCCTCCGCGCGCCAGGCCAGCCCACCCGTCGTGCGCCCGATGCGAAAGATCGTCGGCTCCAGATTGATCTTCGCCGGGTCGATGCGCAGGCGCTTCAGCCACCAGAGGATCCGCTCCTTCTCCGGGATGAGCGCGGCGTAGATGATGCCGGGATTGGGGGTCTTCTCGACATTGACTTCGCCGAGCTTGCGCCAACCCCAGCATTTAAGCTCCAGGATGAGCTTCTTGCGGAAGAACCCGACGCAGAAATCAGAAATATGCGGCATGTCTCGTCCCTTTCCTCTATTCGTTACTGGATTCCACGCCGTCTGACAGACAAGGCGCGGCGGCTCCGAGGCAACTTCACCGCGATACTCCAAAATCCCCGATGATCTGGTGCGGGATTTCTTTCAGACCTCAGTGAACCGCCTTCGAGAAAAAGGATATGGACAGAACAGAGAGCGCAGTGTGAGCTTTCTCACACCACATATACACATCAATATCACGAGAATATCAGGCGCTGAAAGAAAGGTGGTTTCGTTTCGGCAAGTAACGGCGGCGTTACTTCGATTTCAGCCGCTCGGCCCCCACCGGCGGGCGGCGTGAGAATGCTCACAGCCCGACCGCACCGCCCGCGCGATGGTCTGTCCAGGATCGGAACAGCCGAGGAGCGGCGCCATGACCACCCGGACCGAGGACAGCTTCGACTTCCGCACCAACGACGAGACGACCGCCCAGCTCGACCGCAGCTGGCCCGTGAAATGGACCGGCCCCGCCGAGAAGGGCGACGGCGGCGACGTCCGGTCCTTCACCAAGAGCACCGTCGGCGAAGGAGCCGAGGGCCAGGCCGACCTCGCCGACGACATCTGGCTCTGAGCGCGCCTCAGTAGGTCGCGCGACCGCCCGAGAGGTCGAACACGCCGCCCGTGGTGAAGCTGTTCTCCGCCGAGGCCAGCCAGGCGATCATCGCCGCGATTTCCGCGGGCTCCACGAAGCGGTTGCGCGGGATCTTCGAGAGCATGTAGCCGATATGCTCCTCGGTCATCTGGTCGAAGATGGCCGTGCGCGCTGCGGCCGGGGTCACGCAGTTCACCGCGATATCGTGCCCCGCCAGCTCCTTGCCGAGCGATTTGGTGAGCGCGATCACCCCCGCCTTCGCCGCCGAATAGGCACACGCATTCGGGTTGCCCTCCTTGCCCGCGATGGAGGCGACATTCACGATCCGCCCGTAGCCCGCCTCGATCATGCAGGGCACCACCGCCTTGCAGCCGTGGAACACCCCGTCGAGATCGAGCGCGAGGACGCGGCGCCACTCCTCCACCGGATAGTCCGCCACCGTGGTGTTCTGCCCGGCGATGCCCGCATTGTTCACGAGGATGTCGATCCGGCCCATCTCGGCCGTGCTGCGCGCGGTGGCCGAGCGCACGCGGTCCCAGTCCGTCACATCCACATCGACGAAGTCGGCGCCGATGGCTTCGGCGGTCTCCATGCCGAGCATCCGGTCCATGTCCCAGATGGTGACTTTCGCGCCGCTCGCGATGAAGCGCTCGGCCACCGCGCGGCCGATGCCCTGCGCGCCGCCGGTCACCACCGCGGTCTTGCCCTTCAGGTCGATGCTGTTCACGTTGCCGCCTCCCCGGTCCTGTTTTGCGCGAGCCTAGGCCATCAGCGCGCCGGCTGACCAGCGGCGGCGGAGAAGGATCGACCGCTCGCGCCCCGGCTCTGCTAGGCTGGCCGGCAAAACCACCCGAAGAGAGGATCGCCCATGCGCCCCGCCATCATCGCCCTCATCGCCGCCGCCGCCCTCGCCGCTCCCGCCGCCGCCTACGAGCCGCTGGTCGAGAAGCAGGTCTTCGAGGCCGAGAGCTTCACCACCCAGAGCGGCGCCACCATCCCGAACCTGCGCCTCGGCTGGGAGGCTTACGGGACGCTGAACGAGGCGAAGGACAACGCGATCCTCATCACCCACTACTTCTCCGGCAGCAGCCACGCGGCCGGGCGCTACACCGAGGACGGCGCGCGCGGCTACTGGGACGCGATCATCGGCTCCGGCAAGCCGATCGACACGGACAAGTACTACGTGATCTCGATGGACACGCCGGTGAATCTCGGCGCGAACAATCCCAGCGTCACCACCACCGGGCCCGCGACCACCAACCCCGCCACCGGCAAGCCCTGGGGGATGGCGTTCCCCATCCTCACCATCCGCGACTTCGTGGAGACCCAGGCCATGCTGCTCGACAGCCTCGGCATCGAGCGGCTGCACGCGGTGATGGGCGCCTCCATGGGCGCGCTCCAGGCCTATGAATGGGCCGCCACCCATCCCGAGCGGGTGGCCCGCGTGATCCCGGTGATCGGCTCGGGCTGGGCCGATGGCGACCTCATCGCCTGGCTCAACATCTGGGCGGCTCCCATCAAGCTCGACGCCAACTGGAACGGCGGGGACTACTACGAAGGCGAGCCGCCGATAGCCGGCCTCGCCTCCGCGCTGAAGGCCGTCACCCTGCATGCGCAGAGCCCCGAATGGAGCAATGGCGTCTTCGGCCGCGCCTGGGCCGAGGAGGGGGCCGACCCCGCGGCGAGCTTCGACAATCTCTTCCGGATCGAGGCGGTGCTGGACGGCGCCGGCATGGCCCGCGCCAAGACCTCGGATGCCAACCACTTCCTCTATCTCGTGAAGGCCAACCAGCTCTTCTATGCGGGCCATGGCGCGGGGCTCTATGACGGGCTCCTGGCCATCGACGCGCCGGTGCTGATCATCCACACCGACGAGGACCTGGTGTTCCCCGGCAACGCGGTGCGCGAGACCGCGTCCATCATCCGCTCCGACGGCACGCCCGTGAAGATCGTGGAGCTCGAGGGCACGCGCGGGCATCTGGACGGCGTGCTCGCCATCTCGCAGGCGGGCAACGCCATCAGCGCCTTCCTCGCCGAGTGACGCAGCCCGGGCCCGCCCCCGCGTCAGGCGCACGCTTGACCCCCGCGGGCGGGCCCATCTAAATCGATTTAATTCCGAGCCGGGGCACGGCCTTGCCGAACAGGCACGATGGGGAGCCAGGATGAAAGACACGCGCGCCAACCGCGAGCTGCGCAGCCAGGAGTGGTTCGACAATCCGAACAACCCGGGCATGACGGCGCTTTATGTGGAGCGCTACCAGAACCACGGCTACACCCGGGCTGAGCTTCAGTCCGGCCGCCCGGTGATCGGTATCGCGCAGACAGGCTCCGACCTCGCCCCCTGCAACAAGATCCACATGTTCCTCTCCGAGCGCGTGCGCGCGGGCATCCGCGATGCCGGCGGCGTGCCGCTCGAATTCCCGGTCCACCCGATCCAGGAGACCGGCAAGCGGCCCACCGCCGCGCTCGACCGCAACCTCGCCTATCTCAGCCTCGTCGAGGTGCTGCACGGCTACCCGATCGACGGGGTGGTGCTGACCACCGGCTGCGACAAGACCACACCCGCGATGCTGATGGGCGCGGCCACGGTCGACATCCCCGCCATCGTCCTCTCCGGCGGTCCCATGCTCGACGGCTGGTGGCAGGGCCAGCGCGCAGGCTCCGGCACGGTGGTGTGGGAGAGCCGCCGCCTCCTCGCCGCGGGCGAGATCGACTACGACGAGTTCATGGCCCGCGTCTGCGCCTCCGCCCCCTCGCTCGGCCATTGCAACACCATGGGCACGGCCTCCACCATGAACGCGCTGGCCGAGGCGCTGGGGATGAGCCTGCCCGGCTGTGCGGCCATCCCCGCCCCCTTCCGCGCGCGCATGGAGATGGCCTACGAGACCGGCCGGCGCGCCGTCGATCTCGTGCGCGAGGATCTGCGCCCCTCCGCCATCCTCACCCGCGCGGCCTTCGAGAACGCGATCCGGGTCAACACCTGCATCGGCGGCTCCACCAACGCGCCGCCGCATATCAACGCCGTCGCCCGCCATGCCGGCGTGGATCTCGACGTGAAGGACTGGGAGACGGAAGGCTACGCGCTCCCGCTGCTGGTGAACATGCAGCCCGCCGGCACCTATCTCGGCGAGAGCTTCGAGCATGCCGGCGGCGTGCCCGCGGTGATGGGCGAGATGCTCGCCGCGGGCCTGCTCAACGCCGACGCGCCCACCGTCACCGGCCGCAGCGTGGCCGAGAACCTTGCCGGCCGGCGCAGCGCCGATACGGATGTGATCCGCACCGTCGCCGAGCCGATGCGCAAGACCGCGGGCTTCCTCGCCCTCTCCGGCAACCTCTTCGACAGTGCGCTCATGAAGACCTCCGTGATCTCGGAGGATTTCCGCGCGCGCTTTCTCTCCCGCCCCGGCGCGGAGGACACGCATGAGGCCCGCGCCGTCGTGTTCGAGGGCCCGGAGGACTATCACGAGCGCATCAACGATCCCGATCTCGCGATCGATGCGGAATGCATGCTGTTCATCCGCGGCGTCGGCCCGGTCGGCTATCCCGGCTCGGCGGAGGTGGTGAACATGCAGCCCCCCGACGCGCTCATCCAGGAGGGCATCGCCCATCTGCCCACCGTCGGCGACGGGCGGCAGTCCGGCACCTCCGAGAGCCCCTCGATCCTCAACGCCTCGCCGGAGGCGGCCGTGGGCGGGGGCCTCGCACTCCTGCGCACCGGGGACCGCGTGCGCCTCGACATCCCCGCCCGCCGGCTCGACGCGCTGGTTTCGGACGAGGACTGGGCCGCGCGCCGGGCCGCCTGGACGCCGGAGATCCCCGCCAGCCAGACGCCGTGGCAGGAGCTCTACCGCGCCCATGTGGGCCAGCTCGCCGAGGGCGGCTGCCTCGAATTCGCCACCGCCTATCGCCGCGTCGCCGAGACCCTGCCGCGCGACAACCACTGAGCCTTCCCGGAGGCCGCCATGCACAACTTCTACTCCGACACCCAGACCCGCCCCACCCGGGCGATGCGCGAGGCGGTGCTCGAGGCCGAGCTCGGCGACGAACAGCGCGATGCCGATCCCACCACCAACGCGCTCTGCGCGCGCATGGCCGCGCTGCTCGGCAAGGAGGCGGCAGTGTTCCTGCCCTCGGGCACCATGTGCAACGAGATCGCCATCGCCGTGCATTGCCGCCCGGGCGACGAGGTGATCTGCGAGCGCTCGAGCCACATCCTCGGCTACGAGGCGGGCGGACCGGCCGCGCTCTCCGGCGTGATGATGCATGCGCTGGATGGCGAGCGGGGCATGATGACGCCCGAGCAGGTGGCCGGTGCGATCCGCCCGCGCAACCGCTACGCGCCGATCAGCCGCCTCTTCTGCGCCGAGCAGACCGCGAACCTGGCCGGCGGCGCGGTCTGGCCCGTGGAGCAGCTTTCCGCCGCCGCCGCCGTCGCGCGCGAGGCCGGGCTGGCCACGCATATGGACGGCGCGCGCCTCCTCAATGCCGTCGTCGCCAGCGGCCGGCCCGCCGCCGAGCACGCCGCCGGCTTTGACAGCGTGTGGGTCGACTTCACCAAGGGCCTCGGCTGCCCGGTCGGCGCCGTCCTCGCCGGCAGCGCGGCCTTCATCGAGGCCGCCTGGCGGCTGAAGCAGCGCTGGGGCGGGGCGATGCGCCAGTCCGGCGTGCTCGCCGCCATGGCGCTGCATGCGCTCGACCACCATGTGGACCGGCTCGCCGAGGACCACGCGCTCGCGCACAGCATCGGCGAGCGGCTGGCCGCCCTGCCCGGCATCGCCCGGGTGCTGCCGGTGGACAGCAACATCGTGATCCTCGATCTCGCCGAGACCGCGCCCGACGCCGCGACCCTCGTCGCCCGCCTCCTCGAGGCCGGCATCGCCGTGGGCGCCTTCGGGGCGCGGCGCATCCGCATCGTCACCCATCTGGACACCGACCCCGAAGGCGGCGACGCGCTCGTCCGCGCCTTCGAGACCCTCACCGCGGCCCACGCCGCGTAACGCCGCCCAAGGAAAGGACGTCCCATGAAACTGCTCCGCTATGGCGAGCCCGGCGCCGAGCGCCCCGGCCTGCTCGACACCGCCGGCCGGATCCGCGATCTCTCCGAGCATGTGACCGACTTCGCGGGCGAGACCGTCTCCATCGCCGCGCTCGACCACCTGCGCGCGGTGAATGTGGAGAGCCTGCCGGTGGTGGAGGGCACGCCCCGCCTCGGCCCCATCGTCGCCTCCACGCCCACCTTCCACTGCATCGGCATGAACTATGCCCGCCATGCCCGCGAGAGCGGGTCGGAGCCGCCGACCGAGCCGATCCTGTTCTCCAAGGCCGCCACCGCGCTCTCGGGGCCGAACGACCCGGTGATCCGGCCGAAGGGCTCGGTGAAGCTCGACTACGAGGTGGAGCTCGGCGTGGTCATCGGCGCGGTGACCGAGCATGTCTCGGAGGCCGAGGCGCTCTCCCATGTCGCCGGCTACTGCATCATCAACGACGTCTCCGAGCGCGCCTTCCAGATGGAGCATCTCGGCCAGTGGATGAAGGGCAAGTCCGCGCCGGGCTTCGGCCCCACCGGCCCCTGGCTGGTGACCACCGACGAGATCCCGGATCCGCAGGCGCTCGGCTGCCGGACGACCGTGAACGGCGAGGTGCGCCAGGATTCGCACACCTCCGACATGATTTTCCCCATCGCCGAGATCGTCTCCTACATGTCGCGCTTCATGCGCCTTGTGCCGGGCGACCTGATCGCCACCGGCACGCCGGAGGGGGTGATCCTCGGCCACAACCCGCAGGTCTGGCTGAAGCCCGGCGACGAGGTGGTGCTCACGATCGACGGGCTCGGCGAACAGCGCCAGCGCATCGTCGACTATCCGGGCTGAGCGCGATGCCCCGCTTCGCCGCCAATCTCTCGATGATGTTCACCGAGCGCCCGTTCCTCGAGCGCTTCGGCGCGGCGGCGGCGGCCGGCTTCCGCGCGGTCGAGTATCTCTTCCCCTATGCGGACGAGGCCGCGGCCATCCGCGCCGAGCTGGACCGCCACGGCCTGGAGCAGGCGCTCTACAACAGCCCGCCGGGGGACTGGGACGCCGGCCAGCGCGGCTTCGCGGCCGTGCCCGGCGCCGAGGAGCGCTTCGCCGAGGATCTCGAGCGCGCGCTCGCCTATGCCGCCGTGATCCGCCCGCGCAACATCCACATCATGGCCGGCATCGTGCAGGGCCCCGCGGCGCGCGCCACCTATATCGCCAATCTCCGCCGCGCCGCGACGCGGGCACCGGAGCAGGGCTTCGTGATCGAGCCCATCAATCACTGGGACATGCCGGGCTATCATCTCTCGCGCACCGACGATGCGCGCGGGGTGATCGCGGAGGTGGGCGCGCCCAATCTCCGCCTGCAGCTCGATCTCTACCATGCGCAGATCATGGAGGGCGATCTCACCCGCCGCATCGAGGCGCTGGCGCCGATCACCGCGCATGTGCAGATGGCCGGCGTGCCGCTGCGCCACGAACCCGATGCGGGCGAGGCCAATTTCCCGCATCTGATGGCAACGCTCGACCGCACCGGCTATACGGGCTTCGTCGGCTGCGAATACCGCCCCGCAGCGGGCACGGAGGCGGGCCTCGGCTGGTTCGCCCCCTATCGCGACGCCCAGGCCCCGGGCGCCGCCAATCCGGAAGGTCAGGCATGAAGATCCTCGTTCTCGGCGCAGGCGGCTTTCTCGGCCGCCGCCTCGCCATCGCGCTCGGTGCGGCCGGCAGCCTCCGTGGCCAGCCCATCACGGCCATGACGCTGGCCGATCTCGCCGCACCCGAGACGGTGGAGGCCCCCTGCCCCGTCGCCACCCGCGCGCTCGACATCACCGATCCGGGCGCGGTGGCGGCCATCGCGGCCGAGGGGGCGGATGTGATCTACCACCTCGCCGCGGTCGTCTCGGGCCAGGCGGAGGCGGAATTCGATATCGGCATGGCGGTGAACCTGCATGGCTGCCTGCATGTGTTCGAGGGCGCGCGCCAGTCCGGCCGCGTGCCGCTCCTGATCTTCACCTCCTCCATCGCGGTCTTCGGGGGGGCCATGCCCTATCCGATCCCGGATGCGACCTATCTCAACCCGCAGACCTCCTACGGCACCCAGAAGGCCGCGGCCGAGCTCCTGCTGAGCGACTATTCGCGCAAGGGCTTCGTCGACGGGCGGGGTCTGCGCCTGCCGACCATCTCGGTGCGGCCGGGCAAGCCGAACAAGGCCGCCTCCTCCTTCTTCTCCTCGATCTTCCGCGAACCCCTGCAGGGCGAGCCCGCCAACTGCCCGGTCGATCCGGATTTCGAGCACTGGTTCCTCTCGCCCCGGCGCTGCATCGAGAACCTGCTGCACGCCGCCGAGATCGATGCCGAAGCCTTCGGTACCGACCGCTGCCTCACGCTGAACGGCCGCGCCCACCGGATCCGCGACATGGTCGAGGCCATGCGCCGCGTGGCGGGCGACGCGCCGGTCGAGCGCATCACCTGGGAGCGCGACCCGGTGATCGAGGCGATCGTCTATGGCTGGCCCCGGCGTTTCGAGGCCGAGAAGGCCGCCCGCCTCGGCTTCACCGCCGATGAGAGCTTCGAGGACAATCTGCGCTTCTTCCTCGAGGACGATATCGAGCCCGCCAGCCGGAGGACCGCCCCATGAGCACCCGCATAGCCCTCGTCACCGGCGCAAGCCAGGGGATCGGCCTCGCGACCGCGACCGCCTTCGCGGAGGCGGGCTGGAGCGTGGTCATGGCCGCGCGCCGGCTGCCCGAGCTCGAGGCGGAGGCGGCGAAGCTGCCCGGCAGCCCGCTCGCCCAGGCCTGCGACGTGACCGACCCGGTCTCGGTCGACGCGCTCTATGCCCGCATCGCCGCGGCGCATGGCCGGCTCGACGCGGTCTTCAACAATGCGGGCACCAATATCGGCACGACGCTCGCCGGCGATGTGAGCTGGGAGGACTGGCGCCGGGTGGTGTCGGTCAATCTGGACGGCGCGTTCCTGATCGCCCGCGGCGCCTTCCGGATGATGCGCGACCAGACCCCGCAGGGCGGGCGGATCGTGAACAACGGCTCGATCTCCGCGCATGCGCCGCGCTACGGCTCGACGCCCTACACCGCCTCCAAGCATGCGATCACGGGGCTGACCAAGTGCCTCTCGCTCGACGGGCGGGCCTTCAACATCGCCTGCGGGCAGATCGACATCGGCAACGCGGCCTCTGCGATGACCGCGCGCATGTCCGGCGGCGTGCCGCAGGCGGACGGGACGATGAAGCCCGAGCCGACGATGGATGTGCGCCATGTGGCCCGCGCGGTGGTGCAGATGGCAGAGCTGCCGCTCGATGCCAATGTGCTATTCCAGACCATCATGGCGACGGGCATGCCCTTCGTGGGGCGCGGCTGAGGGAGGCAGGGATGCGGCTCGACCACGTCAATATCCGCACGGCACGGCTCGACGAGATGCGCGCCTGGTATGCCGCGGTGCTCGGCCTCGAGGAGGGCTGGCGCCCGGCCTTCGGCTTCCCCGGCGCCTGGCTCTATGCGGGGGACGCACCGATCGTCCATCTCGTCGGCGTCGAGACGACGGATCGCGGCGGCCCGACGCTGCAGCTCGAGCACTTCGCGCTCAGCGGCGACGATCTCACGGCCTTCCGCGCCCGGCTGAAAGCCGCCGGGATTGCCGCCGAGGAACGCCCGGTGCCCGGCACCGACCTCCTCCAGCTCCACATCGCCGACCCCGACGGCAACCACATCCATATCGACTTCCGCACCGGCTGAACGACGCGCCGCCTGGCCTGACCGCCAGAGACCGCCAGAGACCGCCACAACGCTCCTGCGGCCGCTCCCTCCCACGTCATCGTGCGTCCGGTTCGGTGAACGCGAAGTGACCGCCAGCGCCCGGTCGCGCAACGGTTTCAAGGTCGCTTTGTTCACACTGCGTTCGCACCACGGGCTCCAAAATGACGTGGGTGGGCGCGGCCGCCAGCGCTTTGCGACTCGGCCAGGCACCGTGGCATGCGCCAGGCCTGTGATGCGGCGCGAAACGCTCTCCGTGTGTCCCGGACGTGACCCGGGACCTCCTTTAGGTCGCTCAGGGAGGCCCCGGGGCACGCCCGGGGCCCTCGACAGGCGCTGCGCCCCAACCGCACTCCGGGCACCGCGCTAAGGCCGATCGGTTCGGGCCACGTGGGTCAGGCCGCCGCACTATGGCCGCTGGGATCAGGCCACTGGGATCAGGCCACTGGGATCAGGCCACTGGGATCAGGCCACTGGGGTCAACAGCGGGTCGCCCGCGAAATAGGCGGCGAGGTTGCGCACCACCAGATCACCCATCCCCGCCCGGGTCTTGTGCGTCGCGGAGCCCTGATGGGGCGAGAGCACCACGTTCTCCAGCGCCCAGAACGCCTCCGCCATCCGCGGCTCGTCCTCGAACACATCGAGCGCCGCGCCCCCGAGCTCGCCGGACTGCAGGAGCTCCAGCATCGCCGCCTCGTCCACCAGCGAGCCGCGCGCGACATTCACCAGGCACCCCTCCGGTCCCAGCGCCTCCAGCACGCGGCGCGACACGATCCCCTTCGTCTCCGCCGAGCCCGGCGCGATCACCACCAGCCAGTCCACGGCGCGCGCCATCGCCTCGAGATCCGCGTAGTACTGGTAGGGCTGAAAGGCCTGCTCGGTCCGGCCGCAATAGACCACCCGCATCCGGAACACCTCGGCGCGCCGCGCGATCTCCTTGCCGATCCGCCCCAGCCCGAGAATACCCACCGTCTTGCCCGTCAGCTCCGCGGTCAGCGGATACCCCCCCGCCAGCCAGCGCCCCTCGCGCACGAACCTATCCGCCTGCGGGATCCGCCGGCAGAGCGCGATCATCAGCCCCAGCGTCATCTCCGCCACCGCGTCGTTCAGCACATCGGGCGTGTTGGAGACGCGCACGCCGCGCGCCTTGCAGGCCGGGATGTCGATCGCGTCGTAGCCCACCCCGTAGCTCGCCACCATCTCCAGCGCCGGCAGCGCGGCCAGGATCTCCGCCGGCAAGCCCGCATGCCCGTTGGTCGCCAGCCCGCGGATCGCGCCCCCCTCGCGCGCGAGCAGCGCGGCCCCGTCCGCCGCCTCCCAGTAGCGGTGCACGGTGTAGGCCGCCTCCAGCGCCGCCTCCACATGCGCCATCATCGGCGCCATCTGCAGCACAGCCGGCCGCTCGCCTGTCTCCGCCATCGTCTCCCTCCGGATTCAGTGACCTAAATCGATTTAGATTCACGATTGACCCACGCGGGCGCTCGGAACAAGATCATATCGACCCGGGCGACAGACCCAGGCACCAAAGGGAGGGCCTGCGCCCATGGCGTCGGTGACGATCGAGGACGTTCGCAAATCCTTCGGCACCGTGGAGGTGATCCACGGCGTCAACATCGATATCGAGGATGGCGAGTTCGTCGTGCTCGTCGGCCCCTCCGGATGCGGCAAGTCCACCCTTCTGCGCATGATCGCGGGGCTCGAATCGATCTCCGGCGGCATCGTGCGCATCGCCGATCGCGTGGTGAACGCGCTGCCCTCGAAAGAGCGCGACATCGCGATGGTGTTCCAGAACTACGCGCTCTACCCGCATATGAAGGTCTACGACAACATGGCCTTCAGCATGAAGCTGCGGAAGGCCCCGGGCGACGAGATCGACCGGCGCGTCCAGCAGGCCGCCAAGATCCTCGGCCTCATCCCGCTGCTCGACCGCTATCCGCGCCAGCTCTCCGGCGGGCAGCGCCAGCGCGTCGCCATGGGCCGGGCCATCGTGCGCGACCCGCAGGTGTTCCTCTTCGACGAGCCGCTCTCCAATCTCGACGCCAAGCTGCGCGTGGCCATGCGCACCGAGATCAAGGCGCTGCACCAGCGCGTCGGCGGCACCACCATCTATGTCACCCACGACCAGATCGAGGCCATGACCATGGCGGACAAGATCGTGGTCATGCAGGGCGGGCATGTGGAGCAGATCGGCGCGCCGCTCGAGCTCTACGACCGGCCCAACAACCTCTTCGTCGCCGGCTTCATCGGCTCGCCCGCCATGAACTTCCTGCGCGGGCGCGCCAGCCTCAACGGCGCGGCCGCGAACGGCATGGCCGCGGTCGTCACGCCGGAGGGCGAGCATGTTCCGGTGTCCCGGGTGCCGGGGCTCGAGGAGGGCCGCGAGGTCGTCCTCGGCATCCGCCCCGAGCATCTCATGCTCACGGATGAGGGCGAAGGCTTCGGCGCGGAGGTGGTGGTCACCGAGCCCACCGGCTCGGAGGTCCAGGTGATCGGCAAGCATGGCGAGGACGAGATCGTCGCGGTCTTCCGCGAGCGCTTCATGCCCGAGCCCGGCGCGCGCCTGCGCTTCCGTCCGGACGCCGAGCGCATCCACCTCTTCGACGCCGCAAGCGGCGCGGTGCTGCGGGCCTGAGCCCGCCTCGGCCGCGCAAAGGACGGACCGGCACAACACGGGCCGCAGGAGAAGACGGAAAGACACGGCAAAGAGACGGAACACCGTCGCCTAAACGGGAGGACTGACGAATGCTTTCACGCCGCTCACTGCTCAAGGGCTCCGCCGCCATCGGTGCGGCCGCGCTCTCCGCCGACATGCTGGGCTGGGCCCGCGCCTGGGCCGCCAGCGAAATGCTGCACAAGCCGGAAGACGGCGCCACGCTGCAGCTCCTGCGCTGGAAGCGCTTCGTGCAGTCGGAGGAGGACGCCTTCGTCAAGCTCGTCGCCGCCTTCACCGAGGCGACCGGCGTTCCGGTCGAGATCCTGAACGAGGGCCTCGACGACGTGCAGCCCAAGGCCTCGGTCGCGGCCAATGTGGGCTCGGGGCCGGACATGTTCTGGGGCCTCTACTCGCTGCCCCACCTCTTCTCGGAGAAATGCCTCGACGTCTCCGACGTCGCCGATCACATCGGCCAGAAATACGGCGGCTGGGCCCCCTCGGCCGAGACCTACGGCAAGTCCGGCGACAAATGGATCGCGATGCCGGTGGCCTACAACGCCAACCTCATCAACTACCGCAAATCGGCCATCGAAGAGGCCGGCTTCTCCGAGATGCCGAGCGACACCGAGGGCTTCCTCGAGCTCAACAAGGCGCTGAAGGGCATCGGCAAGCCCGGCGGCATGGCGCTCGGCTTCGCCTCGGGCGACGGCAATGCCTGGGTGCACTGGTGCCTCTGGAGCCATGGCGGCAACCTCGTCGACGAGAACGACAACGTCGTGATCAACTCGCCGGAGACCGAGGCGGCGCTCAACTACGCCAAGGCGCTCTACGAGGCCTGGATCCCCGGCACCGCCTCCTGGAACGACGCCTTCAACAACAAGGCGTTCCTGGCCGAGGAGGTCTGGCTGACCAATAACGGCGTCTCGATCTACGCCGCCGCCAAGCGCAACGCCGCCGACGATCCGAAGATGGCCGCCATCGCCGACGACATGGACCACGCCTTCTGGCCCGTGGGCCCGGCCGGCGTGCCGACGGAGTTCCACATCTGCTACCCGCTCCTCGGCATGACCTACACCAAGTATCCCAACGCGGTGAAAGCCTTCATGCAGTTCATGATGGAGGCCGAGAACTACGAGCCCTGGCTCGACGGCGCGGTCGCCTATCTCAGCCACTCCTACAAGGCCGGCGACGACTTCCCGTTCTGGAGCGCCGATCCGAAGCTCGCCGCCGCCAAGCCCGCCGCCTACCGCACGCTCACCGCGGGCGGCAAGGGCTCGGTCGGCGAGAAGGCCGCCTCGGCGCTGGCCGACTTCGTCGTGCTCAGCATGATCGCCAATGCCTGCTCGGGCCGCGCGACCCCGCAGGACGCGATGAAGGTCGCCGAGCGCCAGGCCAAGCGGATCTACCGCTAAGCCACACCCGGCGGCGCCGGCCCGCCCCGCGCGGGGCCCCCGCGGCGCCACCCCCTCTCCCGCCCGCGGGGGAGGGCTTGGAGCGAGGCGCGCGCCACGCCGCGCCCCGTCCGCCACAGGAGGTGCCGCAATGGCCGATCTGAGCATGGGGACCCGGCCCACCGAGAAGCGCGCCGAAGCGCCCGCCGACACCCGGCCGCCCTGGGCCCAGCTCCAGTCCAACCGCAACTGGCTCGGCTTCTGGTTCATGCTGCCGGCGGCGGCCTTCCTGATCCTGTTCCTCGCCTATCCGCTCGGCCTTGGTGTCTGGCTCTCCTTCACCGATGCGCGCATCGGCCGGGCCGGCGAGTTCATCGGCTTCGAGAACTATGGCTGGCTGCTCGGGGACTTCTCGGAGGGCTGGCGGTTCTGGGAGGTCGGAGACAGCGTCTTCTGGCTCTCGGTCTTCAACACGCTGCTCTACACCATCGTCGCCAGCGTCATCAAATTCGCCGTCGGGCTCTATCTCGCGCTGCTCCTCAACCGGCACATGCCGTTCAAGGCGATCATCCGCGCGGTGGTGCTGATCCCCTTCATCGTGCCCACCGTGCTCTCGGCCATCGCCTTCTGGTGGATCTTCGACACCCAGTTCTCGATCCTCACCTGGATGATGCAGGGCGCAGGCCTGATCGCGGAGGATTTCCAGGTCAACTGGCTCGGCGACAGCACCATGGCCCGCGCCTCGGTGATCTTCGCCAATATCTGGCGCGGCGTGCCCTTCATCGCGATCACCCTGCTCGCGGGGCTGCAGACCGTCTCCGTCTCGCTCTACGAGGCCGCGGTGATCGACGGCGCGACCCGCTGGCAGATGTTCCGCTACATCACCTATCCGCTGCTCACGCCCATCATCGCCGTGGTGATGACCTTCTCGGTGCTCTTCACCTTCACCGATTTCCAGCTCATCTGGGTGCTCACCCGCGGCGGGCCGTTCAACTCCACCCATCTCATGGCCACGCTCAGCTACCAGCGCGCCATTCTCGGGGGCAATCTCGGCGAGGGGGCGGCCATCGCCACCGCGATGATCCCCTTCCTGCTCGCCGCGATCATGTTCTCCTGGTTCGGCCTGCAGCGGCGCAAATGGCAGCACGGGGAGACCGATGACTGATCACACCGCCCCGCGCGAGGCCGCGACCGCCACCGCCA
>JBCBWF010000349.1:0-5284 GCA_039817245.1 Pseudomonadota bacterium
CACCTATTCCGACGCCGCGCGTTTCTTCAGCTATCGCCGCGCCTGCCATGCCGGCGAGCCCGACTACGGCCGCCTTGTCGGCGCCATCGCCCTGCCCGCATGACACCGGGCCGCCTGACGCCTTCCCTGCCGCCCCCAGACCGCCGAGACCGATCCGAGGACCCCGCGATGCTGCATTTCTCCGAAGCCGAGTTCGACCGGCGCATGACCGCCGTGCAGGCGGCGATGGAAGCGCGCGGCCTCGACGCCCTGCTGCTCTTCGCACCGGAAAGCCAGTACTGGCTCACAGGCTACGACACCTTCGGCTACTGCTTCTTCCAGTGCCTCGTGATCTGGGAGGGCGCGCCCTTCATCCTCACCCGCTCGGCGGACCAGCGGCAGGTGCTGCTGACCTCAACGGTGCGCGACGTGCATGTCTGGCGCGATCGCGCCGGCGCCGAACCCGCGGCCGATCTCGCCGCGCTGCTGCGCGACAAGGGCCTCGCCGGCAAGCGCATCGGCTGGGAGACGGCGACCCACGGCCTTACCCACGCCAACGGTCTCAGCGTGGCGGCGCATCTGGGCAGATTGGCCGAACTCGTCGATATCTCGCCGCTGATGGGCGAGCTCCGGCTCCGGAAGTCACCTGAGGAGATCGCCCTCGTGCGCCGCGCGGCAGAGCATGCCGACGCCGCCTGGGACGCAGCCCTCGCGACCACCCGCGCCGGCGTCTCCGAAGCCGGGATCCTGGCGGCGATGCAGGGTGCCGTGCTGGCGCGCGGAGGCGGCTATCCGGGCAATCCCTACATCATCGGCTCCGGCTCCGGGGCCCTCCTCTGCCGGTACCAGGAAGGGCGGCGCGTCCTCGATGCCGAGGACCAGCTCAACCTCGAATGGGCCGGGGTGGAGGCGCATTACCACGCGGCCCTCTTCAAGACGATCGTCGTCGGCGCGGCGCGGGCGCGGCATCGCGCGTTGCAAGGCCCGGCGCAGGACGCGCTTCTCGCCTGCGAGGCCGCGCTGCGCCCGGGTGCGACCATGGGCGAGGTCTATGCCGCGCATGCACGGACGCTCGACGCCCACGGCCTCGGGGCCCACCGGCTCAACGCCTGCGGCTACGCGCTCGGCCCGCGCTTCGCGCCGTCCTGGATGGAGGACCAGATGTTCTACGAAGGGGCACCCTGGGAGATCGAGCCGGGCATGGTGTTCTTCCTGCACATGATCCTGATGGACAGCGAGACGGAGACGGCGATGTGCCTGGGGCGCACCTCGCTCGTCGGCGCGGCGGGCGCCGAGCCGCTGAGCCGCATGCCGCTCGACATGGTCGTCCTCTGACCGCACGCGCCCGCCCGGCCGCCGGATCCGCCTCCAGGCCGGTTTCGCAGGGGCATCGAGCCCCCGCGAAACCGCGTCCGGCTGCGCCGTCCGAGGGCGGAACGGCTCACGATGGGCTTGCGGCAACCGGAGCGGCGCGCGTGCTCTTGCGCCGGAAGGAGCGCGCCCCGCAACGCCTGCCGCCCCTCGACCGGCCAGCCGTCGCGCGACCGGACGGCGCAGCCGGACGCGGTTACGGAGGGGCTCGATGCCCCTTCGGAACCGGCCCCGGACCGCGCCGGTATCAGCCGAGCTCGGTCTCGCGCGCCTCGATCAGGTCGAAGGGCACGCCGGGGGCGTCTTTCGCGGTGCGGATCACCAGCGACGTCTTCACGCTCGCCACATTCGGCGCCGTGATCAGATCATCCGTCAGGAAGCTTTGAAAGCTCGAGAGGTTCGGCGCCACGCATTTCAGCAGGAAGTCGATCTCCCCGTTCAGCATGTGACACTCGCGGACCAGCGGCCAGCCCTCCGCCAGCGCCTCGAAGGCCGCGAGATCGTGGCCGGCCTGGCTCCTCAGGCTCACCATAGCGAAGACCGAGACCTCGAAGCCGAGCGCGCGGGCGTTGACGCGCGCATGATACCCCTCGATCAGCCCCGCCTCCTCGAGCCCGCGCACCCGGCGCAGGCAGGGCGGCGCGGAGATGCCGACCCGGCGCGAGAGCTCCACATTGGTCATGCGGCCATCGGCCTGCAGCTCGCTCAGGATGTGATGATCGATGGGATCCAGCTTGGAAGAGGGCATCGGGCGTATCCGCTTTTTCTATGGCGCTGCCTTGCGCCGATTTGCGGCTCGGAATACGGGAAGCCGGCGTAGAAAGCAATAAACTTGCGGGGATGCGCAAGAAATGGAAATGAATGAGGCAGAAACCGGGCCCACTGCCGTTCTGGTGATCACCGATGGGCGGGCGGGGAACCGCGCACAGGCGCTCGGGCTGGCCGAAGCGCTCGGCCGCGCGGTGCCCGCGGCGATCGCCGAGGCGACGGTCGCGCCCACGGCCCTCGCCGCGCGGCTGCCGGCATCGCTCTGGCACGCGGCATCGACATGCTTCGCGTCCTGGCCCGAAGCCGGGCTGCGCGCCGCACTGCCGCGACCGGATCCCGGCACCCTGCTCATAGGGGCAGGACGGCGCGCCGCCCCCGTCGTTGCAGCGCTCGCCCGGCGCCAGGGGCTGCGCTCCGTCCAGATCCTCGACCCGCAGATGCCGCTCGAAGCCTTCGACCGCGTGGTGGTGCCGCGTCATGACGGCGTCTCCGGGCCCAATGTCATCGAGACCCTCGGCTCTCCCGGGCGCCTGACTGCCGCGTCCATCGCCGCGGCCGCCGGCCCGTGGCGCGACCGGCTCGGCGCGATCGAGGGGCCGCGGGTCGCGCTCCTCCTCGGCGGGCCGTCGCGAAGCGCGCGCTGGAGCGGGGCGGAGGAGGAGGGCCTCCTCGCTGCCATCGACGCGATCGCAGCGGCGGGTCACGGGCTCCTCGTTACGCCGTCGCGGCGGAGCGCGCCCGCGCTGGTCGAGGCCATCGCCGCGCGCGCCGCCGCGCAGCCCGAGCGGATCTGGCTCTGGGACGGCAGGGGCGACAACCCGTATCCGGGCCTGCTCGGCCTCGCCGACGCCGTGCTGGTGACGGCGGATTCGGTCAACATGGCCTCCGAAGCGGCGGCAACCGGGCGGCCCGTGCATGTCTTCGGCCTCGCCGGCCTCCGCCCGAAGCTCCGCGCCTTTCATGCCGCCCTCGAAGCGCATGGCGCGGCGCGCCCTTTCGCGGGGCAGATCGGGCAGTGGCGCTACCCGCCGCTCGCCGAGGCCGACCGTGTCGCCGCCCTTCTCGCCCGCGACCTTCTCGCCGGCAAGCGCCTCCCCGGCGACCGGCCCGCGCCGCCCCTCAACCGCCCGTGAGGCCCGCGCCCCTTGGTTTGCGGCGCAGCAGGCCGTATCTAGGCGCTCTGCCCGGCCCTGCCGGAGAGCCGCGCCAGCCCGCGCCCCACGCGCCCCACGCGCCCGGAAGGAGAGAGCGATGAGCGAGACCCGCAAGACCCGCCTGCTGATCATCGGATCCGGCCCGGCCGGCTACACCGCCGCGGTCTATGCCTCGCGCGCGCTGCTGGACCCGGTGCTGCTGCAGGGGATCCAGCCGGGCGGCCAGCTCACCATCACCACCGAGGTGGAGAACTGGCCCGGCCTCGTCACCACCCAGGGCCCCGAACTCATGGTGCAGATGGAGGCGCATGCCAAGGCGGTCGGCACCGAGATCATCGCCGACCATGTGAGCCGGCTCGACCTCTCCCAGCGCCCCTTCGTGGCCGAGACCGATGCGGGCGTCACCTGGCATGCCGATGCGGTGATCCTCGCCACCGGCGCGCAGGCGAAATGGCTCGGCCTGCCGAGCGAGCAGAAATTCATGGGCCTCGGCGTCTCCGCCTGCGCCACCTGCGACGGGTTCTTCTATCGCGGCCGCGAGGTGATCGTGGTGGGCGGCGGCAACACCGCGGTGGAGGAGGCGCTCTACCTCGCCAATCTCGCCTCCAAGGTCACCCTCGTGCACCGGCGCGACAGCCTGCGCGCGGAGGCGATCCTGCAGAAGCGTCTCTTCGAGCACCCCAAGATCGAGATCGTCTGGGACCATGTGGTGGACGAGATCCTCGGCAGCCCGGCGGACGGGGTGACCGGCGCGCGGCTCAAGCACCGCGACAGCGGCGAGACGCAGGAGATCCAGGCGGCCGGCGTCTTCATCGCCATCGGCCATGCGCCTGCCTCCGCGCTCGTGGCAGACCAGCTCGAGACCCACAATGGCGGCTATGTGGTGACAGCGCCGGACAGTACGGCGACCTCGATCCCCGGCGTCTTCGCGGCCGGCGACGTGACCGACCACATCTACCGTCAGGCCGTGACCTCGGCGGGCATGGGCTGCATGGCTGCACTCGAAGCCGAGCGCTTTCTAGCGACCCATGCGAGCGAAGATCCAGCAAAGGCAGCGGCGGAGTGAACGCGACGCTCCGCCTCTTTGCCTTCACATGTCCCTAGACACAGTTTCTTTTGGAAACAGTACGCGGCCGGGTTGCGCCTACAGTACGCCGTCACCGTGAGAACAAATCTCGCTACAGTCATGCAACGCCCGCTACAGGACTGGTTATCGCTGCCAATACAGGCGCGAAAATGATCTGATATTGGTCATTTTACCGGCGATCATGGCGGGCGCGGTCGGATCGTGGCCGACTTGCCCAACACGTCAACACAATCGCCCCGCGCCACCGCATCTGGCGGCCCGCGGGCGCCGCCTCACCCCGGATCGAAACGGTTGTCCTTCGGGAACCCGCGCGGCGCCATACGGCCCGTGCCTGCGCGCTTGGCGATGTAGTCCGCCAGATCCTCCGCGCTCACGCTCCGCCGCCGCTCGCCCATGGGCCAGGAGAGCCCGTCGGCCAGCCGGAAGACCACGGCGTCCGAGAGCCCGCCATCCTTGAACTTCTGCAGCCGCACGCCCTTGCCGCGGGTCATCTCCGGCAGCTCCGTCAGCGCAAAGACCAGCATCTTGCGGTTCTGCCCGACGGTCGCGACATGGTCGCCCTCCGCCGGCGCGCAGATCAGCAGCCGCGCCGGCGCCTTCAGGTTCAGCACCTGCCGGCCCGCGCGCGTCTGCGCCACCGCATCGTCCTCGGGCAGCAGGAAGCCGTCGCCCGCGTCGGAGGCCAGCAGCAGCCGCGCACCGGGGCGGTAGACGCGCAGCGCCACGATCTCCGCCTCCTGCGCCTGGTCCACCATCAGCCGCAGCGGCTCGCCCATGCCCCGCCCGCCCGGCAGCCGGTCCGCGCCCAGCGTGTAGGCGCGCCCGTCCGAGGCGAAGGCCAGCAGGCGGTCCGTGGTCTGGGCGTGGAAGGCGAAGCGCGGCCCGTCGCCATCCTTGAACTTCTGCAGCCGCACGCCCTTGCCGC
>JBCBWF010000094.1:0-14076 GCA_039817245.1 Pseudomonadota bacterium
CCAGGAAGCCGGCGTGATCTTCATGGCGGGCCTCACCCACTCCAACGACACCACCGGCAAGGATCGCCGCCGCAACGGCTTCCGCCACTTCTTCAACACCGAGATGTCCGGCGCCGCGCTCGGCCCGGTGCTTGAGGCGAGCTACGGCAAGGACCGCAAGGCCTACCACCTGACCGCCGACTACAACTGGGGCTGGTCGCAGGAAAGCTCGATCAAGAAGTACACCGAGGCGCTCGGCTGGGAGACGGTTGCCGCCGTGCGCACCCCGCTCGGCTCGGGTGACTTCTCGCAGTACCTGACCCCGGTCCTGAACTCGGGCGCCGATGTGCTGGTGCTGAACCACTACGGCCGCGACATGGTCAACTCGCTCACCCAGGCCGTGCAGTTCGGCATGCGCGACAAGCAGGTGAACGGCAAGGACTTCGTGATCGTGGTGCCGCTCTACTCGCGCCTGATGGCGCAGGGTGCGGGCGAGAACGTGAAGGGCATCTTCGGCTCGACCAACTGGCACTGGTCGCTGCAGGACGAGGGCAGTCAGGCCTTCGTCAAGTCCTTCGGCAAGGAGTATGGCTTCCCGCCCTCGCAGGCCGCGCATACCTGCTACGTGCAGGCGCTGCTCTATGCCGATGCCGTGGAGCGCGCAGGCGACTTCCACCCCTGCTCGGTCGTCGAGGCCCTCGAGGGCTTCGAGTTCGACGGCATGGGCAACGGCCCGACGCTCTACCGCGCCGAGGATCACCAGTGCTTCAAGAAGGTGCTCGTGGTGAAGGGCAACGAGAACCCGACCTCGCAGTTCGACCTGCTCGAGGTGGTTCAGGAAGTGCCCGCCGAGAAGGTCATCTACGACTCGACCGGCGACGAGTTCGCCGGCAATCTCGGCACCTGCAACGCCGGCGCCTGAGCAACGCTTCCGAGACCGGCCCGTCCCGCCGCCGCGCGGGGCGGGCCGCCCCGTTTCCGGCCCGTCGCGGGTGATCCGCGACCGCTGCCGGGCGTTTGCGCATTCGGTCGGGATATGCCGGCCACCATTCCGAGGGAGAGCCGATGGACGCGATCCTCCTCCAGTTCCTGAACGGGCTCGACAAAGGCGGCGCCTATGCGCTGATCGCGCTCGGCCTCACACTCATCTTCGGCACGCTGGGCGTGGTGAACTTCGCGCATGGCGCGCTCTTTATGATCGGCGCCTTCTGCGCCGTGGTCACGCGCTACGTGCTGACCAAGGAGAGCATCACGCTCGACGAGACCAAGCTCACGCCCTGGGGCACGCCGACGGAGATCCGGACGCCCTATGTGGAGCTCTGGTTCGGGGATGCGGGCACCTGGATGGTCGATTACTCCGTCCCGCTCGCCATCCTCATCGCGATCCCGGTGATGCTTCTTGTGGGTATCGCGATGGAGCGCGGGCTCATCCGGCACTTCTACAAGCGTCCGCATGCCGAGCAGATCCTCGTGACCTTTGGCCTCGCCATCGTGCTGCAGGAGATCGTGAAGAGCTATTTCGGCGCCAACCCGATCCCGCAGCCGACGCCGGACAGCATGGTGGGCTCGGCCGATATCGGCGTGCTGATCGGGATTGATCCGGGCGTGGTCGTCTATCCCTGGTGGCGCATCGCCTATCTCACCTTCTCGCTCCTCGTGATCGGCTCGGTGTTCGCGTTCCTCCAGTTCACGACCTTCGGCATGGTCGTGCGCGCCGGCATGGCGGATCGTGAGACGGTGGGGCTGCTCGGGATCGATATCGACCGGCGTTTCACCATCGTCTTCGGCCTCGCCGCCGTGGTCGCGGGGCTGGCGGGCGTGATGTACACGCCGATCCTGCCGCCCGACTACCATATGGGCATGGACTTTCTGGTGCTGAGCTTCGTGGTCGTCGTGGTCGGCGGCATGGGGTCGCTCGGCGGCGCCGTGGCCGCGGGCTTCCTGCTCGGCATCCTGCAGAGCTTCGCGTCCATGAACGAAATCAAGCAGATCATCCCGGGGATCGACCAGATCATCATCTACCTGGTCGCCGTCGTGATCCTGTTGGTGCGTCCGCGTGGCCTGATGGGTCGCAAGGGCGTGATGGAGAGCTGAGCCATGACCACCGGACCCGCCCCTTCCCCCGCCAAGGACATGCTCCTGCTGATCGGTTTCGCAGCCGTGGTGCTGCTCGGGCCGATCCTGCTCGCCCCCTTTGGCGCGGGCTACCCGGATCTCCTGCAGCGCTTCGCGATCTTCGGGCTCTTCGCCATCGGCTTCAACATCCTCTTCGGGCTGACGGGATACCTCTCCTTCGGGCACGCGGCCTTTCTTGGCGTCGGCTCCTACTCGGCGGTGTGGATGTTCAAGCTGCTCAGCATGAACATCATTCCTGCGCTGATCCTGGCCGTCGTCGTCTCCGGCATCTTCGCGCTGGCGATCGGCTTCGTCTCGCTCCGGCGCACGGGGATCTACTTCTCGATCCTGACGCTCGCCTTCGCGCAGATGTCCTACAACCTCGCCTACTCGGTGCTGACGCCGATCACGAATGGCGAGACCGGGCTGCAGCTCACGCTGGACGACCCGCGGATGCTGGACCCGGCGCCGACGAACGACACCCTGCCGTTCCCGACGCTCTTCGGCCTCGAGATGAACGAGACCTACACCTGGGCTGCGGTCGGCTACGAGTTCCAGTTCAACACCGGCTTCTATCTCTGCGCGCTGGTTCTGATCCTGGGCTTCTACGTCTCCATGCGGATCTTCCGCTCGCCCTTCGGGATGATGCTGAAGGCCGTGAAGACGAACCAGAACCGGCTCAACTACACCGGCATCAACACGCGGCCCTATGCGCTCGCGGCCTTCGTGATCTCGGGCATGTATGCGGGTCTCGCCGGGGGCCTCCTGGCGGTGACAGATCCGCTCGCAGGCGCGGAGCGGATGCAGTGGACCGCGTCCGGCGAAGTGGTGCTGATGACCATTCTGGGCGGGACCGGCACGCTCCTCGGCCCGGTTCTCGGCGCCGGCATGATCAAGTACATGGAGCAGATCATCTCCTCGCTGAACAAGGGGATCCTGACGGACTTCTTCAGCTTCCTGCCGGACTTCCTGGTGGAGCCGCTGGTCTCGGTCTCGGCGCTCTTCGTGGGCGAGGGCTGGCACCTGCTGCTCGGGGCGATCTTCATGCTCGTGGTGATCTTCCTGCCCGGCGGCCTGATGGAGGGTGTCGCCAGGATCGGGCGGCTCTTCCGCCGCCGGCCGAAGGCGCAGGCGGGCGACGATGTGGGCACCGCGCCCAGCGCAGCGGAGTGAGGGAGGACGCAATGCCGACGATCCTGGAAGTCCGCAACGTCAACAAGAGCTTCGGGGGCCTGAAGGCCCTCCACGAGGTGAACCTCTCCGTCGAGAGCGGCACGGTGCACGCGATCATCGGGCCGAACGGGGCGGGCAAGTCGACGCTTCTCAACTGCTTCGTCGGCCGGCTCACCCCGGATACGGGCACGGTCACCTTCGACGGTCAGTCGCTCCTCGGCATCCGGCCGCACGAGATCAACCAGCTCGGCGTGGTCCGCGTGTTCCAGACGCCGGAGATCTTCACGGAGCTCACGCTGCTCGAGAACGTGATGATCCCCGCCTTCGCCCGGCGCGATGGGGCCTTCGCCATGAACGCCTGGAGCAGCGTGCGGGGCGAGACCTCGATCATGGCCGAGGCCATGGACACGCTCGCCGATCTGCGCATCGCCGAGAAGGCGAACATGCCGGCCGGTCAGCTCTCGCGCGGGGACAAGCGGCGGCTGGAGCTGGCGATGGGTCTGGTCCAGAAGCCCAAGCTGCTCCTGCTGGACGAGCCCACCGCGGGCATGAGCCGCGCCGACACCAACGCCACGATCGATTTGCTGAAGGAAATTGCCGGGCGGGGCATTACCATGATCGTGATCGAGCACGACATGCATGTGGTGTTCTCGCTCGCGGAGCGGATCAGCGTGCTCGCCCAGGGTACGGTGATCGTCGAGAACGCGCCGGAGCAAATCAAGGGCGACCCGCGGGTGCAGGAAGCCTATCTCGGAGGAGCGCAGCTATGAACGACCACCAGCTGATGGATGCCTCGGTCTGGGCCGAGGCCAAGGCGCCCGGGGTCGAGGCCGCCCGCGCTCAGGGCGGTGCGCGCGCCTTCTTCTCGGTCTGGGACCTGCACGCCTATTACGGCGAGAGCTACATCGTGCAGGGCG
The DNA here is from genome assembly GCA_039817245.1 of Pseudomonadota bacterium. GTDB lineage: Bacteria > Pseudomonadota > Alphaproteobacteria > Rhodobacterales > Rhodobacteraceae > Thermohalobaculum. The sequence goes on from JBCBWF010000094.1 coordinate 4,185, forward strand.
TGAGCTTCGACATCCGTGAAGGCGAGATCGTCGCCCTGCTGGGGCGCAACGGCGCCGGCAAGACCTCGACGCTGCGCGCCCTCGCGCGGCTCGACACCCCGGCCATCACCCATGGCGAGATCTGGCTCGACCACAAGCCGCTTCACGAGATGAAGGCGTTTCAGGCGGCGCGTTCGGGCATCGGCCTCGTGCCGGAGGATCGGCGGATCATCCAGGGTCTGACGGTCGAGGAGAACCTGAAGCTCGCCCAGATCGTGGAGCCCCATGGCTGGTCGCTGGAGCGGCTCTACGAGCTCTTTCCCAGGCTCGGCGAGCGGAGGAAGCAGGAGGGCACGACGATGTCCGGCGGCGAGCAGCAGATGCTGGCCGTGGCCCGCGCGCTGGCGCGGGACGTGAAGCTTCTGCTGCTGGACGAACCCTATGAGGGCCTCGCGCCGGTCATCGTGCAGGAAATCGAGCGCACGCTGGAGCAGATCAAGCAGCTCGGCATGACGACGATCCTCGTGGAGCAGAACGCCATCGCCGCGCTGCATCTGGCCGACCGCGCGCTGATCCTCGATATGGGCCAGGTCGTCTTCGACGGCACGGCGCAGGAGGTGCTCGACAACGCCGATCTGCGCCAGGAATACCTCGCGATCTGACCCAGCGCGGCACAGTGCACTGTCCCACCGATCCCGCGCCCCGGCACGCCGCCGGGGCGTTTTCGTTCCCGCTTCACATTTCCTTCATTCACCATTTGTTTCCACTTGGTTAATCCCTCCGAAACCCTGTCTATAGCGAATAACCCATGAATCGACCGGCCCGGCAGCATGCCATCGCGGGCCGATCGTCGGAGAAGCCGACGCATCGCAGACAGGAGTTTCCATGCGTCCGGCTTTCTTCTTCGGGGCGGCCCTGGCCGTGCTCGCCATCGTGCCGCAGCCCGCTCAGAGCGAGGTGGTCGGCTTCGACCTCATCATCGATGGCGGTGACCTGATCGAACCCGGCACCGTCAACGTGCCCTTCTTCACCGTCCGCAACATCTCGGCGAGCCTGCCGATCACCGGGTTCTCGCTGACGATCGGCGACCCGTCCTTCAATTTCGACGGCATCACAGCCATCACGCCGCCGCCGGGCGGGTCGGCGACGATCGTGACGGGCGATACCGGGTTCTACGGCTTCGACGGTGTACACACCGACCGGATCTCCTTCGCGCTCGACGGGTTCGACCCGGGCGAGGAGTTCCGCTTCGCCGCCGATATCGACGCCGACAACGGCGATGTGTTCCAGGATTTCCGCAACGTCCTGCGCCGCAACGGGCCTGCGCCGAATGCCGTCGCGACCATCACCTTCGCCGATCCGTTCACCGAGGATCTGATGCTCGAGCTCCGCGACGGGGTGCGGCCCCAGGGCGGCACGCTCTTCAGCTTCCGCGCTGTGGGCAACCGCGGCTTCGGTCCCCTGGAGCCGACCATCCCGGCGGCGACGAGCAGCGCCTCGCCGGTGCCCGTGCCGGCCGCGCTGCCGCTCTTCGTCACCGCGCTGGCGGGGCTCGGCTTCCTCAGCCGCGCTCGCCGGCGGAGCTGAGCGGCGCCGGGGAGGATCCCCCGGCCGGAGCCGCGCGCGCGGCGAGCCCCGCGAGCAGGAGGTCGAGCACGCTGTCGAGCGTGCGCATCACCTCCTCGCGCTCGCCCATATGGGCGAGCGCCATGGGCATCCAGTAGGCTTTCGTCGCGGCCAACACCGCGGCGCCGAGCGCTTCGGGATCGCCGCCGGCGAAGTCGCCGCTCTCCATGCCGCGGCGGATTTCCCGCGCGAAGGCCGCCTCCTTCCAGGCGATATGCACACCGAGCGCCTCCTTGCCCTCGAGGTCGTCGCAGATGAAGTCGGCAAGCTCCAGGATCCGCGGATCCTGCTCCATGTGATGCACCAGTTGGGCTACGCCGCAGCACACGAGCCGGCGCAGCCGCTCCGCCGCCGTGCCGCCGGGCAGCATCAGGCTGCTCTCCATCTCCGCCTGCTGCATCTCGAAAAAACCGATGACGACGGCGCGGCCGATATCCTGTTTGTTGCGGAAGTAGCGGTAGAGATTGCCGGGGCTCATGCTGCAGGCGCGCGCGATATCGCCAACGGTCGTCTTGGAGAAGCCGTAGTGCTTGAAGAGCTCCTCGGCCGCGCGCAGGATCGTGTCCCGCACGGCCAGGGCTTGCGCGTCCGTCGGGCCGGTGCCGGCTTGCTGCGGGTCTGCTGGCCTCAGAAGAAATACCTCACTTTCAAGCGCAGGAAGCTGTCATCGGCGAAGGCGCCGGCGAAGCTGTCCCTGTCCTGGTTCACGAAGCCGACGCCTTCGAGGCTCACGAACCAGTCCTCGCCGATACGCCGTTCCGCTTCAAGGCGCAGGCTGACGCTGCCGTCGGTCACGTCGAATGCGGAGGTCAGGAGGAGGGCGGTGTCGGCCGTGTCGTTGAGCGTGAGCCGGGTGCCGAGGATGAGGTCGTTCTGGAAGGCGGTGAGCGCGTCGTCGCCCCGGCTGTCCCACGCATATTCGGCAATGAGCCCCAGATCGGCGTTGCTGTCGGCGATGCCGAAGAGCGTGTGCTCGAGCCCGCCGGTGAGCGCGCCGAAGGTCTCGTCCTCGAAATCGGCGTTCTTCTCGCCGGCACGGACGATGGCTTCGGCCTTCCAGAGCGTCGCGCCGGACGTGTACTGCACATCGATCCCGCCCTGGGTGATGCGCTGGTAGACCGGGAGCAGTTCGTCGCCCTCCGCATCCGGTATGAAGGACGGGTCGCGCCCGAGGCCGTGAAAGACGGAAAGGCCGAGATCCACATCCGAGAAGAACCCGGAGTAGCGCAGCGCGAAAGAGGGCGTGAAGTTCTCCGCCCCGGTCTCGAAGACCGGATTGTCCTCGTCCACCGGCAGGGCGAAGCGGAGCCGGCCGTCCGATCCCGGAAACCGCCGTTCGCGCTGGTACGGAAAGTAGAAGAGCGCGAACTCGCCGATATCCGTGAGGCGGGCGAGGCGGATCATCGGCTGGCCGAGGCGGTCCTCGTCGTCGATATCCTCCGCCGTGTCCGTCTGGTTGACGATGTCGACCAGGTGGACAACCTCGGTCTTGCCCCAGAACACGGTGTCCGCGCCGACGCGCAGGGTCCAGTCGCCGAACTCGTAGTCGAACTTGGCCTCGCGGATATCGCCGCCGGTGCGCCGGTCATCCGCCAGATCGAGCCGGCCGAAGGGCGTGAAGCGGAAGGCGAGGTCGCCCTCCAGCCACTCGGCGAGGAAGGTGAACTCCCCGGCGACGGAGGCGTCGTCGCGCTCCTGCCCGGCAAAGCGCGGCTCCTCGAAGAAGACCGTACCCTCGGCCTCGATGTTCCCGAAGAACTCCCAGTACTCCGGGGCGAGGCCCTGTGCGCCCGCCGGGCCGGCGAGCGCGAGGAGGGCGACGAACGCCGCCGCCTGCCGCATCAGCGCGCCATCCGCGGGAGGCGTTGCGGGTCGAAATCGCCGCTGTCGAGCCCGGCGGAGAAGTCGTAACCGGTGAAGAGCAGGTCGGTCTCCTTACCGGTCTGCAGGTTCTCCATCAGCAGCTTGTCGGCGCGCCAGAACTTGCCCTTGTACTGGTTGTACCCCTCGTAGCGGAGGGTCTTCTCCAGATCGCCGCGGCGGTTGTGGAACTCCACGCGCCATTGGCGGAACTCGACGTCGTCCACCCAGCTCGTGCGCTTGGAGTAGCCGGATTTCGCGTTCTTCGGGTAGCTCTCGACCACATGGCAGTTGAGCGAGGGCTCGGCCGGGCAGGGCTCGTCGCGGATCCATTTGTAGGTGTAGTCGTCCACCTCCTGGCTGCCGAGATCCTCGTAGGAGAACTCCGAGGACACGAACTTGCCGGTGCGGTTGGACGACGAGATCCGCTTCACCCGCTTGATCGCCGGCAGATAGAGCCACTGGTCGTCGTCGGAGGGCTCGATATTGGCGTGGGTCAGGAGCCCGGTGCCGCGGATGTCGCGCGGGCGGGAGAAGACGATGACCGAAAGATCGCCCTCGTTGCGCGGCTCGCGCTCCATCACGAGGTTCTCGAAGACGCGCCGGCTCTCCGCGCCGCCCGCATCGCGCAGCACCATCTCGCCATCGACGCGGTATGCGCCGTAGCCGAGATCGCGCCGGTCCGCCTCCTCGGCGATGGCGAGGCCCTTGGCCTCGGGGCTGTCGGCGCGCGCCGCACCGGGCGCGAAGGCGAGGGTTGCGAGCAGCGGCGCTGCCAGCAGGAGCAGAGCGGTCGTCGCCGTGGGGGCTTTCGCGGTCATGGCATCACTCCGTGTGTCGAGCCAGATCAGCAGGCTGGGTAGCAGAAGGAAGTCGGCCAGAAGCGCCACCGTGATGGTGATCGCGGTCAGCTTTGCCATATCGCCGTTCACCGCGAAGCCCGATTGTGCGAGCACCGCGAAGCCGGCGACAAGGCCGATGGTCGTGATGAGGAGCGCGCGGCCAACGGTGCCGAAGGCGTAGCGCACGCTGTCCTCGGGGCTCGCGCCGCGTTTGCGCGCCGCGGCGTATTTCGAGAGGAAGTGCACCGTGTCGTCGACCACGATGCCGAGCGTGGCCGCCAGCACCACGGCGATGGCGAGGGTCACGGCCCCGACCGAATAGCCCCAGATCCCGAAGGCCATGGCCGCGGGAATGAGGTTTGGCACCAGGCTGATGAGCCCGATCCGGACCGAGCCCAGGGCGAGCATGATGATCCCGGAGATCAGCACGAGCGCGATCGCCGTACCCGTCAGCATCGCGCGCACATCGCGGTAGCTGATGACGTTGAAGACGTGGACGATCCCTGTGGGGGTGACGATCTCGAGCTCGGGATGCTCCGCCTCCCAGGCGGCCTGGATGATCGGTGCGTTCGCCTTCAGCCAGTCGCCCGCGGCGGCGGTAAGCTCGCGCATCTGCGTGGTGGTGACATTCGCAAGGGAGACCGAGATCCGCATGGACGAGCGGTCCACCGGGATCTGATCCGTCAGGTCCTGCCCGTAGGAGAGCGAGAGCTCGTAGAGGAAGAGGAACTGGCTCGCCTCCATCTCCGTCTCCGGCAGCCGGAAGAAGGCCGGATCGTCCTCGTTCATGTTCATCGTGAGCCGCTTCAGCGTGTCCGTGAGCGTGCGGACATGGGCGACCTCGGGCTGCGCGCGGAGCCAGGAGACGAAAGCGTCCTGCTCGGCGAGATAAGCGGGCTGGTAGATCGCCTGCTCGCCGCCCGCGGGCAGCGCGTATTCGAGGAGGTTCACCCCGGTCAATCGCTCCTCGGTGAAGTCGGTGTCCTGGCGGAACTCGTAGCGCTCGTCGAAGTAGCGCAGGAAGTCGTCCTCCAGCCGGATCTGGCTCATCCCGGCCACGAGCGCGACGACGAGCGCCAGCATGCCCGGCAGGATGATGCGCCGCTGCGCGATCACGAACTCGGCGATCCGGCTCATGGCGTGGTCCTGTCGGGCGGGCGCTGCCTGGCGGCGGATCGGGAGCAGGATGATGAGGGCCGGCAGGAGGAAGAGCGTGAGGACCAGCGCCGCCAGCACCCCGATGCCGACGATGTTGCCGAGCTCGCGGAAGGGCGGCGAGATCGAGAAGTTGAGCGAAAAGAATCCGATCGAGGTGGTCACACAGGCGATGATGATGGCGCCGGCATGGTCGGTGAGGGCGCGTCGCACCCATTCCTTGCGGTCTCCCGTGTCGGCCATCGCCGCGCGGCAGGCATTGAGAATGTGCACCGCCGAGGCGACCGCGAGCGTCATGATGTAGAGCGGCGCGAGCACGGTGACGGAGTTGAGCGGCAGCCCCATCCAGCCGAGCCCGCCGAGCCCGGCTGCAGCCGAGAGCAGGATCACCACGAACACGGCGCCGGCGCCGAGGACCGAGCGCAGCGCCAGCCCCACGACCAGCAGGATGGCGACGAACATCGGGCCGAAGAGCGTCGCGCCGTCCTGCTGGCCGGAGACGGCGAACTGGTTGTTGACCATCACGCCGCCCGTCAGCCGGATGTCGACCGGGTGGGCCTCCTCGATATCCGCCACCATCAGGCGCAACTCCCGCACGATCTCGGGGATCTCGCGGGACGGCTCGATGCCCGGGAGCTTGAAGACAACCTGGACCTGGGTGACATCGCTGGAACCCTCCCGGCCGGGCAGGAAGGATCCCACGATCTCGGCGCGCTCGAGCGCCAGCCGCTCCGCCTCCGCGGCGCCTTCGGGCGTGACATTTGCCGGATCGGGCACGAGGTCGCGGACGACCATGCCCTCCGCGTCCGCGAAGGTGTGCTGGAAGTTGGTCAGCGACGTAACGCGGCGCACCAGCGGCAGGCGCCAGGCCTGCTCCGTGATGTCACCGATGGCAGCGAGCGTCGCCGGCTCGAACACGACCCCGCTGTCCGGCACCACCACGATGTTGAGGTTGTCGTCCTTGCCGAAGGTCGCCTCGAAGCGGTCGAGCGCCTGACGATCGGGGTTCTCCGGGGCGAAGAAGATGCGCGCGGAGGGGTCGGGCGGCCAGATCGCGCTGATGCGCACCACGGCCAAGCCGACGAACACGAGCGAGAGCACCAGCCAGAGCCAGCGGTAGCGGATCACCAGCTCCGCGAAGCGTCCGGCGAGGCCGTTCGGGCTGGCATCCGGTTGGGCTGCAGGTTCCGTTGCCATGGCCGTCGCTCCTCGTGCTGAAGGGTGGATGGCGCAGGGTTCCCCTCGCGTCGAGAGACTGTCAATCCTGAAGAATGAATTTTTTCGGATTTATTCACCGATCACTTGTTCAGCTTGGGTCGGTTCGGCGTGGTGGCTCCGACGGGCCGCTGCGCCAGCCAGATACCGCCCAGCACGAGGACCAGCGCCACCGCGTGGTAGCCGGCAAAGCGCTGGCCGAGCAGGGCGACGGCGAGGAGGGCGGCGAAGATGGGAACGAGGTTGATGTAGACACCGGCGCGGGACGGCCCGACCAGGTCCACGCCGCGCAGAAAGAAGATCTGCGCCAGGCAGGAGGGGAAGAGCGTGACATAGGCGATCACCAGCCAGCCTTCCGGCGTCGGCAGCTTGGGCCCGAGCGCTGCCGCCTCGGCCAGCGCAAGCGGTATGGCGGTGACTGCGGCGATGGGGCAGAGCAGCGTGAAGAACACGGTCCCGGGTATCGCCGGGCGGTCCTTCAGCGCCACGGTGTAGAAGGCGTAGAAGACGCAGGCCGCGAGCATCAGCAGATCGCCCGTGTTGAGCCCGATCTCCAGCACCGCCAGGGGCGCGCCCTGCGCGGCGACGAGCACCACACCGGCGATCGTGACGAGGACGCCGAGCGCCTGGATACGCCCGACCGCGCTGCCGTGCACCAGGAACGCGCCCGCCAGCACGAAGACCGGCAAGGCACCCTGCAGAATGCCGATATTGACCCCGCTCGTGCGCTCGGAGGCCATGTAGAAGAGCGCATTGAAGCAGGTGAACCCGAGCGCGCCCATCAGCACGATGCGCCCGAGCCGCGGCCGGATCTGGCCCCAATGTGCCAGCACTTGCCGCCCGTAGATCGGCCAGAGCAGGAGGCTCACCAGCGCCCAGCGGACGAAAGTGAGCAGGAAGGGCGGGACCTCGTCCACCGCCAGCTGCCCCGCGATCGCGTTGCCCGCCCAGAACAGCGCCGTCAGCGTCAGCAGCAGTTGCGGCAGGGCCCAGACCCGCGCGCCGATGCTGCGGGGTGTGCCGGCGGAGGGGGCGTCGGCGCCTTCGGGGGCGGCAGGCGGCATGGCGGGGTGCTCCGCTGGCGATTGGGGACGGCGCGGCGCCGGCCGCGCCCGGAACGCCGCCGCATGGCCAGCCTGTGGCTGCAGCGCCCCTTTCCGTGGTAGCGCAGGGACCGAAGTTTGGCAAAGCGCGCGATCGGGCGCGGCGTAGCGGGATGGTCGGAGATGGGCGGGGCCGGATTCGGGAGCGACGCAGCGGGGGCGATCGCGGCGCTGCCCATGTACGACCACCCCGCCCTGCGCGCGGCGACCGACGCGCTCTGGGCTGGCGTGGCCGCGCGACTGGCCGAGGCGGGCCTCGCGGCGCCGGCCACGCTCTCGCGCGGGCCGGATCTCGAGGCGCTCTGGCAGCATCCGGGTCTCGTCCTCGGGCAGACCTGCGGGTTTCCGTTCGCCTACGGGTTGGCGGGGTCGGTGCAGCTCGTCGGCCATCCGGTCTACGACGTGCCGGGCTGCGAGGGGCCCGACTACCGCTCGGTGTTCGTGGTTGCCGAGGGGGATGCCGCTCGGGCGCTGGCCGACTGCGCCGGCTACCGACCTGCCGTGAACGGCTGGCATTCGCAATCCGGGCACAACGCGCTGAGGGCGGCGGCGGCGGCGCTGACGGCCGGGCGCGCCGCGCCGCATTTCGCACCGGGTCTGGTCACCGGCGCCCATCTTGCCTCGGCCGAGGCGGTGGCGGACGGGCGGGCCGATATCGCTGCGCTCGACTGCGTGACCTGGGACCAGATCCGCCGGTTCCATCCGGCGCTCGCGGCCCGACTGCGCGCCGTCGGCGAAAGCCCAGCCGCCCCTGGCCTGCCCTTCGTGATGGCCGCCTCCTATGGTGAGGCCGTGGCCCGCCAGGTCCTCGAGGCGCTCGCGGACGCGCTGGCCGATACGGCGCTGGACGAGGCACGGAGCGCGCTCCGCCTCACAGCGGTCCTGCCGCCTGAGGCCGCGCGGTTCGACGCGATCCGCGGCCTGCGCTCAGGCGCGCGCATGCTCGGTCAGCCCCCGCTGGTCGCCGTGCCGGAGGAAGGGCCGGGCGCCGAGCCTGCCGTGCAGCCTGCCTTTCAGAAATCGGAGGTGATGCCCTTCTTCTCCCAGTCCCCGTAGCGCGTGGGCTCCGGCCCCTCGCTCCCGCCGGTCTCCGGCGGCAGGGGCGCCTTGTCGTCCGCCCCGCGCCGGCGCGCCTCCGCCTCCGCCAGGGCCCGCGCCGCCGCTGCCCGGATACGCGCCTCTTTGGTGCTCGGCTCGCCGTCCATATATCCTCTCCAACTGGCCGCTTCTTGGAATATGGCCGCAAGCCCGGCCCCTGCAACGGGAGTGACCCTGAGATGACCTACGCCAAGACCGCCCTCCTGCTCGCGGCGATGACAGCACTCTTCCTGGGCGTCGGCTACATGGCCGGCGGGCCCGCGGGTGCTGCGATCGCCTTCGTCGTCGCCCTCGCCATGAACGCGATGGCCTACTGGAACTCCGACAAGATGGTGCTGCGCATGCACAATGCGCGCCCGGTGAGCCGGCAGACAGCGCCGGAGCTCTGGGACATGGTGGCGGAGCTCGCGAACCGGGCGAACCTGCCCATGCCGGCCGTCTATGTGATCGACGACCCGCAGCCCAATGCCTTCGCGACCGGGCGCAACCCCGAGAACGCCGCGGTCGCCGCGACGACCGGGATCATGCGCACGCTGACCCGCGACGAGCTGGCCGGCGTGATGGCCCATGAGCTCGCCCATATCCAGAACCGCGACATTCTGATCATGACCATGGCGGCCACGATCGGCGGTGCGATCTCGATGCTGGCAAACTTCATGATGTTCTTCGGCGGCTCGTCGGACAATCGGAACCCGCTCGGTTGGGTGGGCGTGATCCTGGCGGCGATCCTCGCGCCCTTCGCGGCGATGCTGGTACAGTCCATGATCAGCCGCACGCGCGAATATGCGGCGGACAAGGCGGGCGGGGAGATCTGCGGCAACCCGCTCTGGCTCGCCTCGGCGCTCGCCAAGATCAGCGGCAAGGCGGGGCGTGCGGAGATGGAGAGCGCGGAGGCCAATCCGGCGACGGCGCATATGTTCATCGTGAACCCGCTGATGCGCGGCGGGCTCGACAACCTGTTCTCGACCCATCCGGATCCCGCGCGGCGCATCGCGGCGTTGCAGGAGCAGGCGC
>JBCBWF010000534.1:0-2994 GCA_039817245.1 Pseudomonadota bacterium
GAAAAATGTCGTGGGTGGGAGCGATCGCGTGCGTGGGTCATACTGGTCAGACAGCATAAGTACTATCACAATATTAACCCTCCTGCAGCATTGAAAAACGATACTCCACGAGTGCTGCACTCGCAGTGATGGCGCTGTAAACACCATACCCCATCCTTGCGAGCACTCCCTGACATGCCAAGTGGCGGCAGGTATTGGCGGCGGATTGGGGGGCGAGGCGGTGGCCGTGGGCTTCGAGGTGGGCGGTGAGGTCGGCGACGCGGAAGGGGCGGTCGCCGCGCTCGGCCAGGAAGCGGTAGGTCTCGCGCAGGCGCGGATCGCGGGGCACCCGGGGGCGGCGCGGCGTCTGCCGGCCCGCCGCCCAGGCGATGCGGGCGCGGAAGCTCGCCTCCGCCGGCCCCGAGAACAGGCGCAAAAGCCTGTCTGCAGCAGAACTTACGGCGTGGTGGCGGGTGCGGGCGGCCTCGAGCGCGGCGCGGGCCTCGGCCTCGGCGGCGGTGGCGCGGGCAAGCTCCTCGAGGAGGGCTTCCATCGCGGCGGTGAGATCGGGAGTGAGAGCGGGGGTGAGATGGGACCCCGGATGGAGTTCGGGATGGGGCTCCGAATGGGACGGGCGCTCGGGCATCGCTGGGTCTCCGGCTGGATGCGCGCGGTGGGGCCCAGCGCGGGCCCCAGCGGCTGGAGGTGGTGCTGGACCGGACAACTATGGCTGGAGATCCATCCGCGATGCGCCCAAACGCCTGGCAGCGCGCGGTTTTTCGCGGCAGGTTTTGGGCCCCGGAACCCGAAATGCGCGAAAGGGCCGTGTTTTCGGCGCGTTTTCGGGCCGTCACGGCTCGGCGAGACGGCGCGGCGGGACTTGCCTGGGGTGGCGCGAAGTTCCTACACCTCGGGACCGGGCATTCTGAGGCGAGGGGACGGCCATGGAAGACGACGACCAGATGACGACGCTGACGATCGAGATCGCGGCGGGGACGATCGTGATCGAGCTCTTCGAGGACGTCGCACCGCTGCATGTGGAGCGCATCGTGACGCTGGCGCGCGCGGGCGAATATGACAATGTCGGCTTCCACCGGGTGATCGACGGGTTCGTCGCGCAGAGCGGGGACGTGCAGTTCGGCGACCTGGAGGACGGCTACGACCCCTCGCGCGTCGGCACCGGAGGCTCGGACCTGCCGGACCTGCCGGCGGAGTTCTCCGACATCTCCTTCGAGCGCGGGATCGTGGGCATGGCGCGCGCGGCGAGCCTGGACAGCGCCAACAGCCAGTTCTTCATCATGTTCGAGGACACGCCCTCGCTCGACGGCCGCTTCACGGTGGTGGGGCAGGTGATCGAGGGGCTCGACGTGGTCGACCAGATCACCCGCGGCACCGGGTCGAACGGGGAGGTCACCAACCCGGACCGGATGCTGGATGTGACCGCCGATACCGGGGACGGAATCGGGCTGGGGCTGAACGGGGAGGAGGCGCAGGAGGTGGCGCTGCTCTACGAGGCCGGGCTCGACCGGGACGGGGATATCGACAGCGCGGGGCTGAACTTCTGGATCGACCAGCGCGAAGGCGGGTTGACCATCGAGGAGACCGCGAATTTCTTCCTGGAGAGCGACGAGTTCGAGGCGGCGTTCGGGGATCCGGATACGCTGAGCGACCAGGCGCTGGTGGAGCAGCTCTATCTCAACGTGCTCGGCCGGGCCGGGGAGACGGAGGGCGTGGAATTCTGGACCGCGGCGGTCGGCGATCCGAATTTCTCGCGCGCCGAACTGCTCTTCGAGTTCTCGGTCAGCGTGGAGAATGCGGAGACGCTGGAGTTCGTGGAGACGCTCACGGAGACGGAAGCCGGCGCGTGGAGCTTCGCGGTTTGAGCCGACCGTCCCGACTTGCGACAGGGGCCGGGGCGGCGGGGGATCACGCGGGCTGAACTGGCTGTGAGAACGCCTGATGCGGCGGATCGGGGCGGGCTAGCTTGGTCCCGGGTGGATGTCGTCAACAGGAGCTCCAGACATGACCGTTTCACGCCGCACAGCCCTTCGCCTCGCCCTTCTCGCCCCTCTGGCCGCCGCGGCCCTGCCCGCGCGGGGCTTTGCCGGGCAGGACCCCGTGTTCACCGAGTTCGGGCTGGCCATCCGGGGGGCGGATCCGGTGGCCTATTTCACCGAGCGCCACCCGGTGGAGGGGCTCGAGAGCTTCCGGCACCGCTGGAACGGGGCGACCTGGCAGTTCGCCTCGGCGGAGAACCGCGATCTCTTCGCCGCCGATCCGACCGCTTTCGCGCCGCAATACGGGGGCTGGTGCGCCTTCGCGCTCGCACGCGGGGTGATCGCGCCGACGGATCCGACCGCCTGGGCGGTGGTCGACGGGCGGCTCTACCTCAACTTCAACCGCGCGACGCAGCGGCGCTGGGAGCGCGACATCCCGGGCAATATCGTCAAGGCGAATTCGAACTGGGCCGAGGCGCTCGGCTGACGCAAGGTCCGTCGCTGGGTCCGTCGCTGGCGGGGCCCGGGGGTTTCCCCTGCGTCCGCCAGGCGGGCCCGGGGCGATGACGCCGGCCGCTGCACGCTCCTCCTGCACCGCGCGCTCGGTGCGGGAGCACCTGCACCGGGACGGGACAGTCGGTGCACAAGCATTTGGCAATACACAGTTTTTCGGCGGTAAAATTCATTGCGATTCGGAACTTTTTAAGGAATCGGGTTGAAATTCGGCGTGATCGGAGCGATCTCACGCGTGCGATCGATCACGTCCGGAATTCGCTGTCTATCCAGGCTGCCGGTTCTTTCGTTCTGACCGACCAGCCGAGCCGCGGCATCCTGCGCGCGGGCACTGCGATAGGAGACACGGCGATGGCCACTGGCACCGTGAAATGGTTCAACGCCACCAAGGGCTTCGGCTTCATCCAGCCGGACGCCGGCGGCAAGGACGTCTTCGTCCACATCTCGGCGCTGCAGCGCGCCGGCATCGACCGTCTCGACGACGGGCAGAAGGTCGAGTTCGAGC
>JBCBWF010000660.1:0-1745 GCA_039817245.1 Pseudomonadota bacterium
CCTGTCCGACGCCCAGCGCCGCGCGCTGGTCCGCCACCTGCGCACCCGGCTCGTCGCCGCCGACACCACCGTTGCGGGCCCCGGCGAGCGCAACTGCGCCATGGTCTTCGTCGCTGCCGGCGTGCTGGCGATGGGGGAGGAGACCCGGCTGACCAAGGGCGACTTTTTCGGCGATGTCGCCCTGGTGGGCCCGTTCCACCGCCAGGGCCGCAAGGTCGTGGCCCGCAGTTTCAGCAAGCTGCTCGTGCTGTCGCGGCGCGATCTCAGCCGCCTGATGGCGCGCGATCCGTCCATCGGCGACATCATTGCCCAGGCCGCCCGCAGCGGCGCCCCGCCCGATCCTGCAACCTAACGCCGGGCACCATGTTGCCGCGCCGGCGGGCGAAGGGTATTCCGCACCATGGAAAGTCCGACCTAGGGGGAGCCTCGCGATGCCGAGTTTCAGCAAGATCCTGGTGGCCAACCGCGGCGAGATCGCCATCCGCGTCCTGCGCGGCGCCAACGAGCTTGGCAAGCGCACGGTCGCGATCTTCGCCGAGGAGGACAAGCTCGCACTCCACCGCTTCAAGGCGGACGAGGCCTATCGCGTCGGCGCCGGCAAGGGGCCGGTGGCCGCCTATCTCGACATCGCCGACATCATCCGCATCGCGACCGAATGCGGCGCCGACGCCATCCATCCCGGCTATGGCTTCCTCTCCGAGAACCCGGATTTCGTGGATGCCTGCACCCAGGCCGGGATCGCCTTCATCGGCCCCAAGGCCGCAAGCATGCGTCTGCTCGGGGACAAGGCCTCCGCCCGCCGCGCCGCCATCGCCGCAGGCGTGCCGGTCATCCCCGCCTCCGAGGTGCTGCCCGATCCGGCGACCGATATGGACCGGATCCGCGAGATGGCCGAGGCCGTCGGCTACCCGATGATGCTCAAGGCGAGCTGGGGCGGCGGCGGGCGCGGCATGCGCCCCGTGCTGAGCCCCGACCTGCTCGAGGAGAAGGTCATCGAGGGCCGCCGCGAGGCCGAGAGCGCCTTCGGCAACGGCGAGGGCTATCTCGAGCGCATGATCCAGCGCGCACGCCATGTGGAGGTGCAGGTCCTCGGCGACCATCACGGCAATCTCTACCACCTCTGGGAGCGGGACTGCTCGGTCCAGCGGCGCAACCAGAAGGTGGTGGAGCGCGCGCCGGCCCCCTATCTCTCCGAAGCGCAGCGCATGGAGATCTGCAATCTCGGCCTCAAGATCGCGCGCTATGCCGACTATCAGTGCGCGGGCACGATCGAGTTCCTGCAGGATGCCGATACCGGCGAGTTCTTCTTCATCGAGGTCAATCCGCGCATCCAGGTGGAGCACACGGTCACCGAGGAAGTGACCGGGATCGACATCGTGAAGGCCCAGATCCGTATCACCGAGGGCGAGACGCTCTCCCAGGCCACCGGTGCTGCGAGCCAGGGCGCCGTGGAGCTCTCCGGCCACGCCATCCAGTGCCGCGTCACCTCCGAAGACCCGCTCAACAACTTCATCCCCGATTACGGCCGCATCACCGCCTATCGCGGCGCCACGGGTTTCGGCATCCGGCTCGACGGGGGCACCGCCTATTCCGGCGCCGTGATCACCCGCTTCTACGACAGCCTCCTGGAGAAGGTGACCGCCTGGGCGCCGACCCATGAGGAGGCGGTGGCGCGCATGGACCGTGCGCTGCGCGAGTTCCGCATCCGCGGCGTCGCCACCAATATCCAGTTCGTGGAGAACCTC
>JBCBWF010000109.1:0-13210 GCA_039817245.1 Pseudomonadota bacterium
GCACTCTGCGCGGCCGCTCCCACCCACGTCATTGTTCCCGGCGCTTGGTAAACATCGGGTGAGCAACAAGCGCACCCTGCAAAACCGCTCGAAGCCCCTTTTTGTTCATTTAATGTTCTATCTTTCGAGGCTATAGTGACGTGGGAGGGTGCGGGCGCATGCAGGTCGCGCTATTCCTCCGGCAGCCGGACCCGCCGCCCCGCCGTCTCCACCTCTCGCGGCAGGGTCGCATCGACGACCGCGAAGGTGTGCGCCAGCCAGCGCGCCATGGGCCGCCCGTCGATGCGGTCCGACCAGAAGGGCGTCGCGGTCACGGCCAGCGGCTGCGGGTTCGCCCGCAGCCAGTCCGCCAGCCGCCGGTCGGCCGCCGGAGCGCCCGCATAGACCGGGTAGAGCACCCCGCCGCATGGGGGCAGGCCGGTGGCATAGTTCAGCGCGCCCTCATTGGTCAGCACGAGCAGGCAGTCCCGCCCCTCCAGCCGCGCCCGATGCGCCGCGGCGAAGGCCTGCACGCGCTCCGGCAGGATCGCCGTGTCCGGGGTAGCCAGCGCCGCGACGCTCCGGTGCAGCGCGGGCCCCGCGCCCCCCGTCAGCGCCCAGCCGAGCGTGGCCAGCGCCAGTACCGCCATTCCCGCCTGCGCCGCCGCCCGCGCCCGCCCGGATGCCGCGGCCAGCGCCGTGCCGCCGAGCGCGCCGGCGATGCAGGCGCCGGTGACCAGCGCCATCCCCACATGGCCGATATCGGGGCGCTCCCACATGTTCCGGCTGGTCGCGAGCCCCGCCCCCGCCATCAGCCAGAGGAGCGCGCGGCCCCGTCCCATGCGCCAGAGCGGCCCGCCCGCGCGCCAGGCCAGCGCGATCGCAAGGCCAAGGATCGCCGTCATCAACGCAATCCCCAGCACCGCGCGGCCGCCCTTCGTCGCATGCGCCCAGAGCCCGCGCGCCTCGCCGCCCCAGTAGAGGATGTCGCGCACCGCGCCCGCATAGAGCGGCGCCGCCCCCAGCGCCAGCGCCAGCGCCAAGCCCGCGAGCCCGCCGCAGCCGAGCGCAAGCGCCGCCTTTGCACCGGCCCGCCAGTCCCGCAGCGCGAGGAGCACGAGGCCGAGGGCCACCACGCCCCCCGCCTCCACGGTCGCGCTGTAGACATGCAGCGGCGAAACCGCCGCCAGCCCCCCCGCGAGCAGCGCCGGATAGGGCGCCCGCCCCGGCCGCGCCACCATCAGCGCCGTCAGCGACAGGAGCGCCAGGAACACGAGAAACCGGTTCGAGAGAAAGCCGACGCTCGCCGCCATCGCCAGCGCCAGCAGGGCCGCCGCCGCCGCCGACTGACGCCGCTCCGCCGCCGGCGCCCCCTCCAGCATCAGCGCCGCGAAGAGCCCCGCCGCCAGCGCGAGAAGCCCCGCCGTCAGCGCATGCCCGGCGGCGGCCACGAAGCGGATCGCGACCACCCCGTAGCCCGGCTCCGCCAGCCAGACCGCCAGCGCGCCGGGCAGGATGTTGCGCCCCGGCCCGTGGATCAGCACCGGGATCTCGGCGCCACGCTGCACGATGGGATAGCCCGCGAGCATCTCGCCCTCGTGGAACACATCCACCAGCGGCGCGTCGATCGGCGTGGCGAGCAGCACATCCGGCCCCGGCCGGTCCGGCAGGCCCACGGCGTGGTAGAGCAGCACCGCCACCGCGGCGAGGCAGAGCGCGGCCAGCGCTTGCGCACGCGGCCCGCCATCGCTCGCCCAGGCCCCCGCCGCGCCGCGCCAGGGCGCGAGCAGGCCCGTCCGCCGGTCGAGCGCCAGCAGCAGGGCCGCCATCGCCGCGCCGCCCGCCAGCACCACCCAGGGCACCGGCACCCGCCAGCCGAGCCCGAGCACACGGCCGAGAAGGAGGCTCGCATCCGCCGTCTCCAGCGCCGCGAGGGCCAGCACCAACCCTCCCGCGGCCAGCCCTCCCGCGGCCAGCCCCCAACCGCCCGGCAGCATCCTCACGCCACAGGCTCGCGGAAGACGAGCAGCCGGTTGAGCGGCAGCGCCACGAGAAACGACACGCCCGCCGCCAGCGTCAGCCGCACCGGCACCGCGAGCCCGCCGCCTGGCAGAACCGCGCCCAGCACCGCCAGCGCCCCGAGCCGCACGGCAAAGACCACGCCGACAACCGCCACGAAGGCCAGGAACCGGCGAAGCGAAAGCCGTCGCGAGCCCTCCCGGAACGTCCAGAGCTGATGCGCCACATAGTTCGCCACCGTCGCCGTCGCGAAGCCCACGGCGGCGCCCACCGCGTCCGGCACCCCGGCCAGCGCGATCAGCGCCCAGGCGAGCCCGATATCGATGCCGAGCCCGCCGAGCGCCACCAGGAAGAACCGCCCCCCCTCCGCGAGCCGCCCCTCCCCGCCGAGACGCGCGCGTATCGCCGCAAGAGCCGGCGCCATCGCCCGCTCAGCCCTCCGCCCGCTCGCCTGCCGGCGGGCGCGGCGGGTGATACCGGCCCGACACCGTGTCCCAGAGCGTGCGCAGCAGCGCGAGATTGCCCGACACCGCGGAGATCTTCGTCGGCACCGTCCCGTCATCGGGATAGCTCCGCCGCGTCGGCAGCTCCTTCACCGTCAGCCCCAGCTGCGAGGCGCGCACGGTCAGATAAGCGAGCAGCTCATAGGCCTGGAACACCTCGCGGAAGGGCTGCACCTCGGGATGCAGCAGATACCGCCGGCTGTAGGCGCGATAGCCTTGCGTCGTATCCGTCAGCCACTGCCCCGCCGCCAGGCTCAGCGCCGGCGCATGCAGGAGCCGGATCGCCAGCAGCCGCACCAGCGGCGTGTTCTCCCCCTTGCCCCCGCGCAGGAAGCGCGAGGCCTGCGCGTAATCCACCCCCCGGTCGAGCGCGGCGAGAAACTCGGGCACCGTCTCCACCCCGTCCTTGCCGTTGCCGTCGATGGTCACGATGCCCGCGTAGCCGGCCTCCAGCGCCCAGGCATAGGCCATGCGCAGCTGGGCGGAGAGCTTGCCGGGCCCGCGCTTGACCAGCAGCGCCGTCAGCCCCAGCTCGGCCAGCCGCCCGGGCTCGGTCGAGCCGTCCGTCGATCCGCCATCGGCCAGGATCACATCCGCACGCTCCATCTGCCCGAGCGCCGCCATCTCGCCGAGCTGGCCGAGCAGCCGCTCGCCCTCGTTGATCACCGGGATCACGATGGCATAGGGCGCGCGCGTCTCGCGCAGCCGGCAGAGCTCGAACTCGGGCACCGCCCAGCCCGGCTCGGCGATCCGCCCCGGCTCGAAGGCATGGCTCATGGCGCCGCTCCATAGGTGGCGACCGCGAAGCCGAGCGCGCGGTCCACCGCCGCGACCGGGTCCGGCGCCGCCTCGCGCATCTCGATGGCCACCACCTTATCGGCGCAATGGGCGCGGAGCGCGGCGGCCAGCGGCGCGTGATCCGTCCCGGCCTCGCCCAGCACGGCGAGCTGCGGCTCGCTCGCATGCACATGGCCGATGAGATCAGCGATCCCCGGCAGCGCCGCGCCCGCATCCTCGCCATTGATGGTGATCGCGCCGAGATCGAGCTGCATCGCGATGCCGGCATGATCCACCGCCCGCACCACCGCCGCGGTCGAGGCCAGATCGGTCATGAAGTTCGCACCGTAAACCGGCGGGTTCGGCTCGAGGCAGATCACCGCGCCATGCCCCGCCGCGATCTCGCCGAGCCGGCGGAAGAACCCCACCGCCACCTCCAGCGCCGCCGCGTCCTCCAGCCCGGCGCGGTCGCGGTTGCGCGGCGAGCCGAACACCAGATGCCGCGCCCCCAGCCCCTCCGCGATCCGGCAGACATGGGCGAGATGCTCCAGCATCGCCGCCTGCACGGCCGCCTCGGCGAAGAGGTTCAGCCCCTCCGTCCCGTAAAGCAGCGCCTGCATCCCGGGGATCTCCACCCCGCGATCCGCCCACCAGGCGCGCACCGCGGCAATCTCCGCCGGCGCGGCCTCCGAGAAGACCGGGAAATACTTGCTGGGCGCGACATCCACCGCTCCCACCCCATGCCTGGCGAGCAACGCGGCCACCGCCGCATCCTCCCCCGCCGGCCAGGCGATATTCGAGATCGAGAGGCGCATGGCGATCCTCAGCTCTGCGGTGCCGGCGGTTCGGACTGGGCGTAGGCGCGGATCGCCAGCATCGTCTCGCGCCGGCTGTACTGGTAGGGCCCCGCGCCGCCGAACGCCTCCGCATGCCGGCTCCGGAAATCATAGACAGCGGGCGTCTCCACCACATGCTGGGTGAATTCCATGCCGAAGCCCTCCCGCGCCACCTCCGCCACCGAGACCGGCTCGGCCGTCAGGTGCAGAAGCTCCAGCTCCAGCTCCAGCGCGCGCCGGATATCCGCCCAGAGGTTCACCATCGGGTAGAACTGGAAGACACCGCGGCTGTCGATCGCGCTCAGATTGTTGTCGTTCAGGAAGTCGTAGATCACGTTCTTGCGCAGCCCCGGGCCCACCAGCCCCGGCAGGCGCAGGATCAGCGCGCCGGGAAAGCGCTCGGCCACGAAGCGCTCCAGCCGCAGCCGGTTGAGCCCGTAGGCATGCAACCCCTCCGCCTCCGGCTCGGTCGCCTCGTCCGCCCCCGCCGGCGCCTTGAACACATCCACCGTGCTCACCAGCACGAAGCGCCGGCAGCTCATCGCGGCCAGCCGGCGCATCAGCGCATCGAGCTTCTCTGCGTCTGCCGCCGGATCCCGGTTCGCGATCCATTTCTGTGCGGGCGCGCCGGCGCAGACCACCAGGTCGAAATCCTGCCCGTCGATCTCCGCGATCGTGCTGGAGCGGTAGAGCGCATCGAAGCTCCGCTGGCGCAGCAAGGTGCTGCCCACAAAGCCCGAATGCCCGATCAACGCATCGCTCATGCCGCCGCCCTCCCGAACGCTTCCCGGTCGAGCTGGCCCAGGATGTCGTAGATGTTGTCGATCTTGCCGCCGAGGATCGAATAGAGCCCCGGCATCCTCTGCGAGCGCTCCATCAGGATCGGCCGCCCGTCATCGCTCTCGCTCTTCACCAGCACCGTCTTCACCTCGAAGAGCGAGCCCTGATACCGCGCCCCCTCCAGCGCCGGCAGGTAGCGGCAGGCATCGCGCAACATCAGATCCACCCGGCTCTCGCGATGGTAGCCGTCGAGCACCGCATAGGGGTCCCTCCCCGCCGTATCGAACCAGTGAAAATGCGGCGTGTAGCGCACATGCGTCAGCGAATGGAGGCCGCGCGCGGGGAAGGGCATCGCCGAGAAGAAGGGCCCGTCCATCACCGTCAGCCCCATCGCATCGAGCGGCGGGGGCAGATCCACCAGCGCCAGCTCCGTCACCTCATGCTTCAGCCGGGTCTCGAGCAGCGGCCCGCCCGCGAACTGGTTGAGCCCGCTATAGGTGCAGTTGAAGACCGTGCGCGCCCGCACCGTCTCCACCCGGCCCGCGCCATCGGCGATCTCCGCCTCCACCCCGCCGGCAATGGCGCGCAAGGCCACCACCCGCCGGCCGAAGCTCACTTCCACCCCCGCCTCGCCGAGCGCCTCGCCGGCCCAGCGTGCCAGCCGCGCGGCGTCGAAGGCGTATTCCTCCACCAGAAACGCCGCCTCGATCTGCTTGGGGCTCATCAGGTCGCGATAGGCCGCCGGCGCCGGCTCCAGCCGCGCCCCGATCTCGCGGCAGAACCGCACGAACTGGCGCGCATTCACCTTCGAGTTCCGCCGCGCGATCGCGTAGAGCTTGGTGAAATCCCGCACCACCGCGAAGGGATAGTCCCGCACGAAGAGCGGCAGGTTCAGCCGGCTCCGATAGGCGGTCAGGAAACTGCGCGGATAGTGATAGCCGTTGTGCACCCGCGCCTGGTTTGTATAGCTCGCGCGCGTGAAGAGCGCGCCCTCGCGCTCCACCACCCGCACCGCTCCGAGCCCCCGCCGCTCCGCCAGATAGCAGGCGATCGAGACCCCGTAGAACCCGCCGCCGATCACCAGCGCATCGAGCATCAGGAGCCCACGCGCAGGCTCGCGGCCTTCAGCAGCTCCGCCTCCTGGGTCTCGTTCACCTCCACATTGAGCCGCTGGCGCCGCGTGATCACAGCACTCGTGAACTCCTCGGAGAAGTGATAGACGGGCGCGCTGCTGGAGAGCCGTGCCGTGTGTAGCAAGTATTCGCCGATAATCAGAAAGACCAGCGAGAACAGAAAGAACATGCCGGACTGCTGGAGCGACAATGTCACCCAGCCCGGCGCCACATCCTCCTTGAAGAGCGCGATCAGGATCACATAGCCCGAATAGACCAGGTTCATGCCCGCGCCAAAGAGCGACAGAACCGTCACCAGTCGCATCGGCGCCGCCGTGCTCGTGATCAGGATCCGCATCCCCCGGCTGATATCCGCCAGGAAGTTATGCGCCGGCCGCGCGCGCCGCGACGTGTAGGGCACCGTGACTTTCCGGAACCCCGAAAGTGCCGGCAGCCAGCGATAGGAGAAGCTCGCCGCGTCGTAGCGCAGCATGTAGTTCACTGTCTTGCGGCTCAGCACGCGGTAGAAGGGAAGCTCCCGGTCGCGGTCGATCTTCAGGAAGGTGTGCGCCGCGCTGCTGAAAATCCGGCTCGCCAGCCCGTAGAGCACGGATTTCGGCCGCTTCTGGTCGTTCTGCGCGAAGACCACATCCACCCCGGTATGCGCGGCCTCCAGCAGCTTCGGCAGCGCCGCCACATCGTCCTCCACCGGGTCGATCAGCGCCACATAGTCGCCGAGCGCGTTCTCCAGCCCCGCCCAGGCGGCGACATCGATGTCCTCGCGCTTTGTCAGCACGTAGACCTGCAGGTTCTCGAGCCCGTCCTCGCCGCAGAGCGCGCGCAGGATATCCGGCGTGCCGTCGGTCGAGCCGTTGTCGATGACCACGATCTCGTAGTCCTCGGCGATCTCGCGGGCGATGCCGACCGCCTCCTCCAGCATCGCGCGCAGCTCCGGCCCGCGGTCCTCCACGATGAGGATGACGGAGAGAAGATACTGAAAGCCGTTCGCCATGCGCCGCCCCAAGCTGCCGCCAGCCCGGCCCGCGCGCCGCGCGCGGCCTCGCCCAGCAGGATCCGCGGCCCGCCCCCCGTCGCCGGCCCTCGCGGGCCCCGAGCCTCGCAGCCCGGCTTGCGGGCCATCGGATCTTCGCGGCTTATAGCGAACGCAGGCGCAGCATGGAAGCGCCGCCCCGCCGCACGCGTCCGGCGCCCGGCGCACCGCGGCCCTCCTGCCGCAGCGCCTTCCGCCCGGCGCCGCCGCCTGCTACGCCCCTCGGGCGCGCAGCCGAACCGCGGGAGGAACCGGGCGTGGGCGAGCTCATCGCAGGCATGGCCGGCACGCCGGAGGGCGAGGTCCTGGCCTTCTCGCTCGCCCTTCTCTCCGCCCTCGCCCATGCCACCTTCGGTGCGATCAACAAGGGCGGGGTCGACCCCTATCTCAACCGCGGCGCCATCAATATCTGCTACGCCACCATGGCGCTGCCCTTCGCGCTCTTCGTCTTCCCGTTGCCCTCGGCCGGCCTCGTGCCGATCCTCGCCGGCGTCTACGTGATCCACCTCGTCTACGAATGGCTGCAGGCGCGCGCCTTCGAGAAGGGCGAGTTCATCCTCGTCTACCCCATCGCCCGCGGCACCGGCCCGCTCCTCATCGCCATCGGCTCGGTGTTCCTGTTCGACGAGTATCTGGGGCCACTGCAGTGGTTCGGGGTCCTCGTCCTCTCCGGCGCGATCATGGGCCTCGCGGTCGCCAATATGCGCGCGCGCCGGCTCGATCCGCTGGCGCTGCCGGGCCTGCGCGCGGCCATCCTCACCGCCCTGGCCACCGGCGTGATGATCGCCGTCTACACCCTCTACGACGCCTATGGCATCCGCGCCGCCGAGGACCCCTTCACCTTCCTCGCCTGGTTCTTCGTCCTCGGCGGCTTCGGCTTTCCCTTCATCGCGCTCGCGCGCTGGCGCCGCCTGCGCCCGGAGCAGCGCCCGGCCCTCTCCGATCTCGCCACCCGCGGCATCTTCGGCGCGCTCATCGCGTTTCTGAGCTTCGGCGCGGTGATGCTGGCCACCCGGCTCGACAAGGTGGGCGAGGCCGCCGCGCTCCGCGAGACCTCGATCATCTTCGCCACCGCCATCGGCGTCTTCTTCTTCCACGAGAAGATCGACGGCACCCGACTCGCGCTCATCCTCACCATCATGCTCGGTGCGATGCTGGTGGAGTTCGGCCACCCCTGATCAGGCCAGCAGCGCCAGGCCGATGAGCGAGAGCAGGCTCGTCCACACCACCACCTGCGCCAGCGCATCCGTCCGGATCCCGTGCATGAGGGCGAGGTTGAACGCCATGCTCCCCGCCGGCCCTGCCGCGGCCAGCACGAACATGTCCCGCTCCGCGCCCGGCGCCACCGTCGCCGCCAGCCCCAGCGCCACCAGCGCCGGAAAGACCGCGAGCTTCACCACCGCGAAGCTCACCACCGCCGGATCCGCCCCGAACCGGGTCTCCGACAGCACCACGCCCATCGCGAACAGCGCCACCGGCGCCGCGGCCGCGCCGTTGAAATCGACGAAGGTCCGCACCGGCCCCGGCAGCCCGAGCCCCGACAGGCTCACCGCCATCCCCAGCACGATCGAGATCAGCAGCGGCGAGCGCACCAGGTTGCGCCCCACCGCCGCCAGATCCGGCCGCCCCTGTCCCACGATCTGCAGCGCGATGATCGTGCCCGCAAAGGTCACGGCGGAATCGAGCGTCACGATGGTCGTGATCGGCAGCATCCGCTCCTCGCCATAGAGCAGGAGCGAGATCGGCACCCCGAAGAACGCGTTGTTGGTGAAGATGCCCGAGAAGGCCAGGAGCAGCGCCTCCCCCGGCTCGCGCCCGAAAAGCCGCCGCGCCGCCAGGAAGCCCGCCGCGAAGACCACCGCCTGCGACGCCGCATAGACCGCCACCGGCACGAAATCGAACCCCCGGATCGGCGCATCCGCCAGCAGGCCGAACACCAGGAGCGGCAGCGGGATCGTCAGCGCGAAGCGGTTGATCGCCCGCGCATCCGCGATGCTGGTCACCCCGCCCCGCCCCATGGCGAAGCCGAGCGCCAGGATCGCGAAGACCGGCAGGATGGGATCGAACAGGACCGCGAACATCGATGCCTCTGCAAAGAGCCCGGTGGCCGCGCCCCCGTTCGCCCTCGTTCGCCCCCACCCTAGCGAAAGCCCGCGCCCGCGCCAGCGCCGAGACCGCCGCCTCCGGCGCGGGCGCCGCCCGGTCCGCCCCTGCGCCCCGCGCACGCATCCGGCCAGTTTCCGGGCCGCGCCTGCACTCCATACCGGATCGCCAAATCGCCCCGGCTCACGAAAGGGTTACGCCGCCGGGCCGGCCCCGCTGCAGGCCCGCTCCCAGCCCGCGTGACAGGACCGCGCGAAGCCACTATGTGTGGCTCCCATGGAACGTGAAGCCGCCCAGTCACCGCTGCTCAAGATGGCGCTCGAAATCGGGCCGCTCGCCGTCTTCTTCCTCTCCTACCGCTACGGCGCGGAGATCCTGGCCAGCGGCACCGCCCAGTCGCTCCTCGGCGACGCGGCAAACAGCTCGGCCATGACCGGCGAGAGCGGCCCGCTCTTCGTCGCCACCGCCTTTTTCATGGTCGCCATCGCCATCTCGCTCAGCGTGTCCTGGTGGCAGATGCGCACCCTGCCGCGCATGGCGGTGGTCACCGCCGTGGTGGTCGCGGTCTTCGGCGGGCTCACGCTCTGGCTGCAGGACGAGACCTTCATCAAGATGAAGCCCACCATCGTGAACGGGCTCTTCGCCTTCATCCTCGGGGTCGGGCTCGTGCAGGGGCGCAGCTACATCCGCTACCTGATGGCCGAGGCGCTGCCGCTCGACGAAGAGGGCTGGATGATCTTCACCCGGCGCTGGTGCGGCTTCTTCGTCTTCATGGCGCTCCTGAACGAGGCCGTCTGGCGCACCCAGACCACCGAATTCTGGGTCAGCTTCAAGACCTTCGCCAACCTGCCGATCACGCTGGTCTTCATGCTCTTCCAGGTGCCGCTCCTGAAGCGCCACGCGCTCGAGGAGCCGAAGCCCGGCGAGTGACGGCGCGCCGATGGCCGCCCCCTGCCCGCCGCCGGAGCCCTTCGAGACCGGCATCCTCGACACCGGCGAGGGCCACCGGATCTACTGGGAGCGCTGCGGCACGCCCGGGGGGCGCCCTGCGGTGGCGCTCCATGGCGGCCCGGGCTCCGGCGCCTCGCCCCGCCTGCGCCGCCTGTTCGATCTCGAGCGCTACTGCCTCACCCTCTTCGACCAGCGCGGCTGCGGGCGAAGCCGCCCCCACGCCGCCGAGACCCTCGCCGCCCTCGAGGCCAACACCACCCGGCATCTGATCGCCGACATCGAGCGCCTGCGTGCGCGCTTCGGTTTGGCGCGCTGGCTGGTCTTCGGCGGCTCCTGGGGGGCGACGCTCGCCCTCGCCTATGCCCGCGCCCACCCCTCGGCGGTCGCGGCCCTCGTCCTCGCAGGCGTCACGACCACCAGCCGCGCCGAGATCGAGTGGCTCTATGGCGGCGCGGGTGCGCGGCGGCCCGAGGCCTTCGCCGCCTTCCGCGCCGCCGCGCCGGAGGCCGAACCGGGCCTTGCGCTCGTCGCCGCCTATGCCCGCCGCCTGCAGGATCCGGACCCCGGCACCCACCGGGCCGCGGCCGCCGCCTGGTGCGCCTGGGAGCAGGCCCTGGCCGAGCCCGACCCGGCCACGCCGCCGAGCCCGCGCTGGTCGGATCCCGCCTTCCGCCTCGCCTTCACCCGGCTCGTCACGCACTACTTCGGCCATCTGGCCTGGCTCGCGGCAGCCCCGATCCTGCCACCCGATCCGGGCCTCGCGGCGATCCCGGCCTGGCTGGTCCAGAGCCGCGGCGACCTCGCCGCGCCCGCGGCCACGGCCGAAGCGCTCCACGCCGCCCTGCCGCTCAGCCGGCTCGCCCTGCTGGACGGCACGGTCCACGCCGCCAGCGGCCGCGGCATGGCCGAGGCCACGACCGCCGCCACCGGCGCCGCCCTCCGGGACCCGTCCCTGCGCTGGTAGCCTCGCCCCATCGGGCCCGGCTGCGAACCCGGCCGGCCGACGCGCCCTGCCGGAGCGATGCGCTTCCGCCGATCGGGGTCCCGGGCTCGACCCGGGACCTCCCCGAGGCGCTCCGAACAGGGAGGCCCCGGGTCAAGCCCGGGGCAGCCTCGCAGCGCGCCGCCTCAGCCCCCGGCCGCCGCGCTGTCCGCGCCCGCGCCGGACGCCGCGCCGCCAGAGGCCTTCGCAGCCTCCACCGCCGGCATGATCTTGGCCTCGATATCGCGCGCCGTGATCGGGCCGATATGCTTGTAGATGACATGCCCGCGACCATCGATCACGAAGGTCTCCGGCACCCCGTAGACGCCCCATTCGATGCCCGCCCGCCCGGCCGTATCCGCGCCCACGCGCGTATAGGGATCGCCGAGTTCCTCGAGAAAGGCGAGCGCATTGGCCGGCTCGTCCTTGTAGTTAATGCCGTGCACGGTCAGCCCCCGCCCGGCCAGAGCCTCCAGCATCGGATGCTCCGCGCGGCAGGGCACGCACCAGCTCGCCCAGATATTGACGAGCTTCACCCCCGGCGCCTGCAGATCCGCCGTCGCCAGCCCGTCGCGCCCCTCATAGAGGCTCGCCAGCGCAAAGTCCGGCGCCGGCCGGTCGATCAGGGTCGAGGGCAGGTCATTGATGTCGGTGTCGCCCAGCTTCACCAGGAAAGCGCCGAGCACCGCGAAGGCACCGAGCACGGGCACCACCATCCAGAGCCGGAAGGCCCCGCGCCGGCCGGAGGCGGGATCGCCCTCCTCCGCCTCCGGGCCGCTCGTTCCTTGCGTGTCGTCGGTCATTGCCGGCCGGCCTCCCGTTCCGCCTCCGCCACCTCGCGCCGCGCACGCGCATTCGCACGCAGGCTGAAGAGGATCAGTGCGCCCAGGACCGCCGCGGTGGCGCCGTAGGCCGTGAGCACGTAAGGCGCGTGCGGGTCCTCCGTCAGCCAGGCGATCACGCAGTTGCCCCCTCTTGTGCCGCCTCGGCCAGCGCCGCGCTGCGCTGACGCAGCGCCCGGGCCCGGCGCAACCGGATCTCGGTGCGCGCGCGGGTCAGGAGCAGCGCGGCGAAGAGCAGGTAGCAGCCCAGCATCATGAGATAGAGCGGGAGCCGGTAGGTGTCGTCGACCCGCTGGCCCTCCTGCACCGTGAGCGAGGCGCCCTGATGCAGCGTCGCCCAGAAATTCACGGCATAGCGCGACAGAAAGGCGAAGATCACGCCGACAAGACAGAGCACGCCGGAGAGCTCCGCCGCCTTCTCCGGCTCCTCGATCGCGGCCCAGAGCGCCATGTAGCCGAGATAGAAGAAGAACATGATGAGGACCGCGGTCAGCCGCGCATCCCACACCCACCATGTGCCCCACATGGGCTGTCCCCATACGGCCCCGGTGATGAGCGCCACGAGCGTGAAGGCCGCACCGATGGGGGCGGCAGCCTTGGCCACGAGAAAGCTCACCGGGTGGCGCCGGATCAGCCCGATCGCCGAGGCCAAGGCCATGAGCGCATAGGTGTTGATCGCCAGAAGGGCTGCGGGCACGTGGATGAACAGGATCTTGACGGTGGTGCCCTGCTGATAGTCCGGCGGCACCGAGAGCGACCAGACCAGACCCACGACCAGGACGAGCCCGGCCACCGCCCAGAGCGGCCCGACCAGCCAGCCCGTGAGCCGCATGAACTCCGCAGGGTTTGCATAGCGCCAGATCGACATCGCCCTTAGCTAGGCGATCGACCCGCGGGCGGCAACGCCTCGTGCGTGCCTCATCATCTCGCGGACACTTCGCCGCTCTGGCCGCATGCGCCGCCATCGCCCCTATTGCGGCCGCTCCCACCCACGACATGGTCACCCGACAAAACGGAACAAGGTACGAACAAATTCGTCTGAAACGGCAACGGGGTTCTGTCGCAAAATCTGGTGGGTTGTGGGGCGGGACGGATCTTGGGTAAGCCCGGTCCGGGTCTGACCGGGTGAGGATGGCAGCGATGGTCTCGTTCAAGGGCACGCACTTTCCACGGGATGTCATCCTCTACGCTGTGCACTTCTACGTCCGCTACCCGGTGTCCTACCGCGATCTCCAAGAGATCATGCGCGACCGCGGTGTCGACGTCGACCATGCC
>JBCBWF010000580.1:0-2502 GCA_039817245.1 Pseudomonadota bacterium
CTCGCGGCGGCGGTCGGCCGGCTCGACCCCTGGGGTCTGACCGCGCTGCACGAGCTGGTCTCGATCTCCGGCAGCCTCGTCCTCGGCCTCGCGGTGCTCGAGGGCCGGCTCGCACCCGCGGCCGCCTGGCGCCTCAGCCGGATCGATGAGGACTGGAACATCCGCGAATGGGGCGAGGACGCTGAGGCCGCCGCCTCCGCCGCGCGCCGCGAGGCCGATTTCCACGCCGCCGCGCGCCTCCTGACCCTCCTGCGCACGGAGGCCTGATCCGGCCCCTCCAGGCGGCTCGCTTTTGATTTCTTTACTGAGTTAATTGCCCCGCTTTCCAGGCCGCGTCCCGCCGCGCCGCCCAAGGAGGTCCCGGGTCGAGCCCGGGACCCCGATCCGCCACGCCGCCCCGTCCCGGACCGTGCTAGGCGGACGGAAGCGCTCGACGGCCGGGCGTGCCGGTGCGGCCGGGCCCACCGCTCGAGGAACCCCGCAGGGGTGAGGAGAGCGCGGGATGCATCGACGCGCGCAGCGCGGCGATACCGCCTGCTTCGTGCCTGAGACCGCAGGCTCAGGCGAGCCAGTGCACCCGGCGCACATGTGCATCCGCCCGGGCGAGGCGGCGCTCGGCGCCGCCTGGCCAGAGGCGCAGCGTCAGATGCGGCCCCGTATCGCCGCGCTGCTCGAAGGCGAGCCACGCGACCGGGCGCTCCGGCGTCGCCGCCGCCCCCGCCGCCGCCATCGCCGCGCCGATCCGCCGCTGCGCGGCCTCGGGAAAATACTGGAACGCGATGGAATGGAAGAGGACGCGGACCACGCCCTCGGGGCCCGGGCCCGCGAAGACGCGCTCCGTCCAGTCCGCCGCATCGGCCCGCTCGGGGGTGGCGGGATCGGCGGCGAAAAGCCCGATGGCCGCTGCTGCGCGCGCCAGCCGCTCCGGCTGGTCGGGCCAGATATAGGAGATGAGCCGCGCCTGCGCCCCCATATCTCGCAGGTCGATACGGGCGAGGTCGCAGCCCCGCCGCGTCACGATCCGCGGCTCGACCCCCGCCGGCGCAGGCCCCGTCCAGTCCGGCTGCAGCCGCACCGGAGCACCCGCCGCCCCGAAGGTCGCCCCGCCCAGCCGATAGGCGTAGCGGTCCGGCACGAGATTGAGCCCCGCGCTCGCGCCGAGCTCATGGAGCGCGAGCGGCAGCCCTGTCTCCGCCGCCACCGCCGCGAAACCGGGATAGAGGACGCCCGAGCGTGCGACCTCATTGGTCTGCGGCGCGCGCTCCAGCCAGCCCAGGATCGCCGCATCCGCCTGCGCGATCGCCTCCAGGGCCGCCGCCGTCAGCGCCGCCTCCTCCGCGAGCGGGGCTGGCGGATAGTACGCGCGAAACGCCTCCAGCCGGCCCGCGCGTACCAGCCCGTGCAGCGCCCCGGCGAGCCGCAGGGGCACGCTGTCGCCCATCGCATCCGGCGGCCCCGGCCAGTCGAGCACCCGGCGCCCCGTCTCGGTCTCGCGCCCGAGTGCGCGGCCGAGCCCTGCCAGCAGCCGCGCCGTGAAGGGCGAGCCGAGCCGGTCGCACCAGTCCGCCTGATCGGCGAAGGCCCGGCGGACCGCAGCCTCGGGCACGCCGGAGCTCAGGCGCGCGCGCGGCGCCGCCGCCGGCCGCCGCCATCCTCGCCACCGGCCCCCTCGAAGCGCACCTTCGGCAGCGTCACCGCATCGGCCAGCTTCGGATAGGGCGCAGTCTTGTGGGGCACCGCCATCGCAGCCACAAAATGTTCCTGGAACCGCGGCTCCACCGCCGTCTCCACCTTCTCGATCCGCCGCACCACCGCCTCGATATCCCGCCGTGCCGCGCGGTTCAGGAGCGCGATCCGCGCCCCGGTTCCTGCCGCATTCCCGGCCGAGCTCACCGCCGAGATCTCACAGTCCGGAATCATGCCGAGCACCATGGCGTGCTTCGGCGAGATATGCGCCCCGAACGCGCCGGCGAGCACCACGCGGTCCACCGTGTCGACCTCCATCTGGTCCATCAGGAGCCGCGCGCCCGCATAGAGCGCGGCCTTGGCGAGCTGGATCGCGCGCACATCGTTCTGCGTCACGGTGATCAGCGGCCCGCCCTCGGCGCGCGCATCGTGCAGCCGGTAGGCCCAGGTGCGCCCGTCCTCCACCACGCAACCGCCGAGCGCCGAGGCGGGCCCGATTGCGCCATCCTCGTCGATCACGCCGGCGATCCGCATCTCGGCGATCGCCTCGATGATGCCCGAGCCGCAGATGCCGCTGACCCCGCCGGGGCCGACCGCCTCGGCGAAGCCCGCCTCGTCCGACCAGAGATCGCAACCGATCACCCGGAACCGCGCCGCACGGGTCTCGGGATCGATCCGCACGCGCTCGATGGCCCCCGGCGCCGCGCGCTGGCCCGCGGAGATCTGCGCGCCCTCGAAGGCGGGCCCGGTCGGCGAGGAGCAGGCCAGCACCCGCTCGCGGCTGCCGAGCAGGATCTCGGCATTGGTGCCCACATC
>JBCBWF010000173.1:0-9947 GCA_039817245.1 Pseudomonadota bacterium
ACGGCGGCCTATGCGCTGGAGCATCTGGGGCCCTCCTACCGGTTCGAGACACGGCTGAGCGCGACGGGCCCGGTTGAGGCCGGGGTGCTGCGCGGCGATCTGGTGCTCGCCGGCGGGGGCGATCCGGAGCTCGATACGGATGCGCTGGCGCCGCTCGCGGCGGCTCTGCACACGCGCGGCATCCGGCGCGTGGCAGGCCAGCTGGTCACCGAGACCGGGCCCTTCGGGAGCGTGGCGGCGATCGCGCCGAGCCAGCCTGAGGATGCGCCCTACAACCCGTCCGTCTCGGGGCTCAACCTGAATTTCAACCGCGTGCGGGTGGAGTGGCCGCGCCGGGCTGGCAAGGCCGCGATCCGGGTCACGGCGCCGGCGCGGAACCTGCGGCCGAACACGGATGCAGTGCGCATGGAGCCTGTCGCAGGGCTCGGACGGGCGCTTCGCCATGTGCAGCGCAAGGACCGCGAGGTCTGGCAGATCGATACGGCGGCGCTCCGGCGCTCGGGCGGTCGCTGGCTGCCGGTGCGCCGGCCCGCGGTCTATGCCGGGCAGGTCTTTGCCGATCTCGCGGCAGTGCACGGGGTGGAGCGGCCGAGCGTCGTTTCGCCCGAGGTGGATGCGGCCGGGATCGCGCAGCAGAGCGGGACGCTGATCGCGCGCCACCGGAGCCGGCCGCTCGCGGCGATCCTGGCGGATATGCTCTATCACTCGACCAATCTCACGGCCGAAGTGGTGGGAGTTGCGGCCAGCGCCGAGGCGCCGGGGCAGGAGCTGCAGACCGCGCCGGGCTCGCTCGTGACCGTTGCCGCGGGTCCGCGGGCGGCCGCGCTGGCGGGCACCGGGCGGGCGATGCTCGCGAGCTCCGCGGATCTTCTCAACCGCTGGGCGGCGGGTTTCGCGGGCTTCGAGGCGGGCGATCCGGGCTTTCGGCTGCGCAACCATTCTGGGCTGACGACGCTCTCGCGGGTCTCGCCGGAGCGGATGGTGGACTTCCTGCGCGCGGCCGGGCGGCGGCCTTCGCCGTTGCCGAAGTCGGATCCGTGGCGGCCGGGGGGCGTCGCGCAGCTGCTCCGCCCGCACAACGTCGCCGTGAAGTCGGAGCAGATGGACTATGCGCGGATGTCGGTCGTGGCGAAGACCGGGACGATGAACTTCGTGCGCGGGCTTGCGGGCTATGTGAAGACGCCGACGGATCGGCGGCTGGCCTTCGCGATCTTCTCCAACGATCTGGCGGCGCGGCGCGGGGCGCGGCGGATCGGGCCGCGCGCCTGGATCGCGCGGGCCCGCGGCCTCGAGCGTGCCCTCATCCGCTCCTGGGTGCGCATGGCCGACGCCGAACCTCTCGAGCCAGTCGAGGCGCGCCGGGCCATTCCCTGAACCGGAGCCGCGCGTCGGCGCCTTGCCCTGGCGTGTGAGGGCACAGTGCGGACAGGCTGTCCGCCGCCGCCGGGGTCGCGGAATACGGTCCGGCGCGACGTCGATTGGCATCTGAGTGCGTCCGCGGAGCCGCGCATTTGGCGGCCGCGAGTGCCGGGGCTCTGGGTTTGGTCTGAGGGGTTTGCTGCGCTGGCGTTGCGGCCGCTCACACCCACGTGTCGTGACCACGTCCGCCGGAACATTTGACGAACTTGTTCCTCGGCGTTGGTCGGGCGGGCATGAAGGGTGTCTCGGTGTTGTGCGAGGGGCGCAGAAGGAGGCGTATCGGGCTCTTAGATGGGCGCGGGCGGGGCGCTGAGGCGTCTGGAGGAGCGCGGGTTGGGTGTTGCTTGGGGCATCTCGCATCCAAGGGCGGAGGTTCTGGCGGCGGGAGCCGCGCGCGGCGGGGGCCGGGCGGTGCGGGCTGCGCTGGTGGGTTCTGCGGCGCTCGGGGCATCGCGGGCGCTGTTCGAGGCGGTAGCGCTGTTCGAGATGGGGCGCTGGTGATGCCGGGCGCGGTCATGCGGGTGGGGTGGCGCGCAGGACGGTGGGTGGTGCCGCTTGAAAGGCGGCGGGTTTTCGGATGGACGAGGTGGCGGGGGCCTTTGTGCCTTTGGCTGGCCGATCTGGCGATCGGGGGTGTCGGGCGGCCGGATGCGGGGATTGAGTGCGCGCCCTCGAGGGCTGCGTCGGGTGTTCGGCGATAGTGCCGGGAGGGGAGTCGGTCGTGGGCGGCGACACTTGGTGCGCCGGTCCCGGCAGGCCCTGTGGTTCGCCCTCAGGCGTTGCCTCGGGTGGTGGAGGGTGGGGCTATGGTGCCGGGCGGGGTGTCGGTCGGGGGCGGTGGCGCTGGGTGCCCCGCCCCCGACGGCTTGGGCTCGGGCCTCAGTCCTCGCGCGGGGCGAGGGTCTGGTGGCGCGCCCGCGCACCGCGCTCGATGGCGGCCGAGGCGAGGCGGCCGACGCGCAGGTCGTAGCGCAGCATCTCGAGGAGCCGCATCTCCGTCATCTTGACGGTGCCGTCGGCTGCGGCGACGTCGCAGGCGAGCGCATAGGCGGTCTCGCGCAGATGATCGGGCAGCGCCTGCTCGACAAGGCCCACCAGCGCGTCGAGCCCGTCCTCCTCCTGCAACAGGTCCGCGACCATGCCGGAGGTGTTCCGGATCCGGTCCGGATCGTAACCGCTAAAGACCGGCAGCAGCGTCACCGTGGTGGTGATCGACTGCAGTTCGGTATCGTCCATCTCGCCATCTGCCGCCGCCACCGCGATCATCACGGCCACCAGGGCATCCTGCGCGCTCAGCGCTTCGCTCGTCATGGGGTCTCCGCCTCACTCTGCCTCGGCGCGACCCTAGAGCCGCGCGCGGGCAGCGGCAAGTTGCACCCTGATCAAACCGCGCCGGCGTTGACCGGGCGCCGCGGCGGCGTCATGACAACCCGCGTAACCGCATGGGAGACGCGATCATGAGCACGACCGAGCTGCGCGATGCCGCCCTCGCCGCGAAGGCCTGGCCCTTCGAGGAGGCGCGCAAGCTCGTCAAACGCTTCGAGAAGGCCCCCCCGGAGAAGGGCTATGTGCTGTTCGAGACGGGCTACGGCCCCTCCGGCCTGCCGCATATCGGCACCTTCGGCGAGGTGGCGCGCACCTCGATGGTGCGCCATGCCTTCGAGGCGATGTCGGATATCCCGACGAAGCTCCTCTGTTTCTCGGACGATATGGACGGGCTCCGGAAGGTGCCGGCGAATGTGCCCAACCGCGAGGCGCTGGCGGAGGACCTGCACCTGCCGCTCACCCGCGTGCGCGACCCGTTCGGGACGCATGCGAGCTTCGGCGCGCACAACAACGCTCGGCTCTGCGCCTTTCTCGACCAGTTCGGCTTCGACTACGAGTTCGTGAGCTCGACCGATTACTACCGCGAGGGCCGGTTCGACGAGGCGCTGATGACGGCGCTGGAGCGGTTCGACAAGATCCAGGAGATCATGCTGCCGACCCTGGGGCCGGAGCGGCGTGCGACCTATTCCTGCTTCCTGCCGGTGAGCCCCAAGACCGGCCATGTCCTGCAGGTGCCGACGCTCGAGCGCAACGTCGCCAAGGGCACGATCGTCTACGAGGAGCCGGATGGCGAGCGCGTGGAGATCCCGGTCACCGGCGGCAATGTGAAGATGCAGTGGAAGCCCGACTGGGCGATGCGCTGGTACGCGCTGCAGGTCGATTACGAGATGGCGGGCAAGGACCTGATCGACTCGGTCACGCAGAGCTCGAAGATCTGCCGCGCGCTGGGCCGGCCGGCGCCGGAGGGGTTCAACTACGAGCTCTTCCTCGACGAGAAGGGCGAGAAGATCTCGAAGTCGAAGGGCAACGGGCTGACCATCGAGGAGTGGCTGGCTTATGCCGCGCCCGAGAGCCTCAGCCTGTTCATGTTCCAGAAGCCGAAGACGGCGAAGCGGCTGCATTGGGACGTGATCCCGAAGACGGTGGACGAGTATCACCAGCATCTGCGCGCCTATGGCGAGCAGACGGTGGAGAAGCGGCTGGCCAATCCGGCCTGGCACATCCATCTCGGCGCGCCGCCGGCCAGCCAGATGGACGTGCCCTTCTCGATGCTGCTGACGCTCGCCTCGGCCGCCTCGGCGGAGGACAAGGGGATGCTCTGGGGCTTCATCCGCCGCTACGCGCCGGGGGCGGGGCCGGAGACGCATCCGGATCTCGATGCCGCGGCGGGCCATGCGGTGCGCTTTTTCCAGGACAAGGTGAAGCCCCACAAGCGGTTCCGCGCGCCGAGCGCGGTGGAACGCGCGGCGCTGGAGGATCTGGCCGCCCGGCTGCGCGCGACCGCGGAGACCGAGGCGGGGGCGCTGCAGGACATCGTCTTCGCCGTCGGCAACGAGCACGGCTTCGACCCGCTGCGCGACTGGTTCAAGGCGATCTACGAGGTGCTGCTGGGGGCGAGCCAGGGGCCGCGCTTCGGCGGGTTCATCGCGCTTTACGGCGTGGCCGAGACGGTTGTGCTGATCGAGCGGGGGCTCGGCGGGGAGCTTCTGGCGGGCGCTGCCTGAAGGAGACGCGCCCCCCGGGAAAGGGGGCGCGCCGCGGGCCGGAGCGGAGCATGGCGCTCAGGGGGTAAGATCGCCCCAGCCGAAATGCGATTTGAGGTTCTCCCGGCCCCAGCTGACGGCGACGGGCCAGGGGATCTCCGTCTCCGCCGGCACCGCCGAGAGATCGCCCTTGAAGCTGCCGTCCTTGTTGACCGGGCCGATCGTGTCGGAATTGCCGGGGCCGATATCGAGCGGGCCGCCGGCGAGCGGGGTGAAGAAGGCCAGCGCCTGGTCCACATCGCGCGGCGCATAGTCGTAGAGGCCCGGGTCGTCATAGGCGGTGTGGTAGTCGGCGCGCTCGACGACCGCGACATTCGTGGTCGTCGCACCGTCCATGTCGAGCACGTTGGTGATGGTGCGCGTGACCTCGAAGGTGCCGGTGGTGCCGAGGGAACGGCTGGGGTTCACATGGCGCAGCTGGCCCTCGGAGAGCCCGCGGCTGTCGTTCATGAAGGCGGAATCCCGGATCACGCCGCGGTCGCCCGAGGAGAGGTAGAGCGCGTTCTGGATGCCCCCGACGATCAGGCAGTTGATTGCCTCGAAGTCCTGATAGACCGCGGCCCAGCGCGCCTCGGTGGCGCCGTAGACCGGGTTGGCCTCCACGATGTTGTCCTGGCGCAGGAACAGCATCTGCGTCTCGGCATCGCGGGCGAGGCCGACGATGAAGATGCAGTCCTCGAACTGCGGCGCCGGCAGGTCGGTATAGGTGGGCGTCGTGCCGTCCGGCAGCGTGTTGTAGAGCGTGCCGCCGATGGTGAACTGCATGAAGTCAGGGTGCCGGTTCGGGTTTGTGGTCATCGGCGTGTAGATGAGGCCACGACGCATCTGGATGCGTTCGAAATTGGGCCCGGCGCCCATGATGTCGTGCCCGCAGCGGTGGAAGCGGAAATCGGAGATGGTGACGGGCACGGTGATCGTCGGATCCACGCTGCCGGGGAAGCCGACGGCGGAGTTGAGGTCGCAGAGCTCCACCTTCTCGGCCACGATCTCGGTCGGCATCGAGGAGAAGGACGGGTCGGTGCCGCCGCCGATGATGCCGCTGCCATAGGGTGCGCCGTCGGACGAGGCGCGTTCGCGCAGGAAGGGGCAGCCCCGCCCGCGGGCATTGTTGATGCGGTAGCCCGAGGTGCCGAGGCTGACGCCGAAGATGCGGAAGCCGGTGCCCTGGGTGTGCAGCGACTCGTCGATCTGCGGGCTGAAGCTGATGTTCATGTGGCGCCATTCGAAGTTGGAATGGCGGTCCGCATAGAGCACGCAAGTGACCTCGGTGCGCTCGTTGAAGTCGTAGGACTGGAAGTAGAGCCGGGTTGCGGCCGAGCCGTCATTGCCGCCGAAGAGCAGCAGATCAGGCAGCGCCGGCGTGCTCTTCAGCGATTCGAGCGCCGAATTGCCGTTGGCGTTGGTGTCCACATGGCCCCAGTCGCCGCTGTTCCAGAACTCCACGATGCCGCCGCCGGTGAGGTCGAACTGGTTGATCGGGTCCCATTTCTGGAAGATGTCGCGCAGGTCGTCGCGCGAAGCGAGCGTGATGGTGCGGGCGGGGACCGTGACGGTGAGGGTGCGCCCGTCGGAAAGGCCAAGACTGTAGGGCCCGCTGAGGACCGCGCCGCTCGCCGGGTTCGTGCCGTTGCCGGTGGGGCCGACGACGGGGCGCAGATGCGCGCAGCCGCCGTCGTCGTAGAGCGCGAAATGGCCCGCGCCGTTGCCGGAGACGATGGTGGTGCCCGCGGCGGCGACCGGGAGGCCGACCACGTTGGGCGGGGTCCATTCGCCGATATGCACGCTGTCGCCGTCCTCGACAGCCTTGAAGCCGCGCACCGCGATCTCGTTGGTCTCGACCCATTCGGCGCCGTTGCCGTCGTCCCAGGTCACGCGGCAGCGCAGCCGGTCGCCGAGGACATGATCGGCCGGGTTGAGGCGGGGCGAGCGGTAATCGGTGGCGCCTGGGATGTTGGTGCCGTTCTTCTGCCACTGGAAGCTGTAGGCCGCGCCTTCGCGCCCCGCCTCGCCCGGATCGATGAAGCCGGGCAGCGCCACGAGCTGGTCGCCATAGCGCCCCGAGCCCACGATATGGGGCAGGCCGATGATGGCGAGGGTCTTGGTGCCGTTGCCGGTGATGCCGATGGGCATGTCGATCACGGACTGGGTGCCGCCATTGGTGACGACGACGCCGATGCGGTAGTAGCGCCCGCGGTTCTCCGGCAGGTTGTCGGAGGAGCCGTTGGGATCGATGCGCCAGGTGCCGTCCGCGTTGAAGGTGATGATCTCGCCGGTGGGCATCTGATGCGGCTGGCCGGCGGACCAGACCTGGCCATGGGCGGAGAAGCCGAGCACCCGGAAGAGCGGGCCGCCGAGCTGGGCGCCGAGCCAGAAGGCGGTGCCGAAGCCGATCTCATTGATGCTGGGCCAGAAGTCCTTCAGCGTCTGCGCGCGGGTGATCGAGAAGCTCGCGCCGGTGCCGGGGCCGGCGACGGCCTGCAGGGCCGCGTCGGTGATCTCGGGCGTGTCCGCGTACTGGCGGCCGGGGAAGATCTTGTCGATCGAGACGATGCTGCCGCCCGAGACGGTGAAGTTGATGCTCCCGCCCGTTCCGCCCGCGATGAGGACGTTGTAGGCGCCGTCGGTATAGCCCGAGCCGCCGTTCAGCAGGGTCACGTCGGTGATGGTGTTGGTGCGGGCGGAGGCGATGGTGCTGTCCGCCACCTCGTCGCCGAACACGGTGTAGAGCCCGCCCCAGACCTGCTGGTTGTCGCCCTCGAAGGTGTCCGAGGCGCCGAAATTGGTGGTGGTGGGCGGCGTGAGCCCGTAGGCCGGCGAGAGGCCGATGATCGGCTGCGGCGTGGGGAAGTTGGTGTCGCCCACCGTCCAGTAGCGCAGGTCGATATCCTTGAAGGCGCTGGTGGTGAACTCCACGCCCACCCAGCCGTCGAAGGCGTCCGCATCGGGGGTGGTGAAGGCCATGAAGAGCCGCGCGGTCTTGGTTGCGCTGTCCACCCAGACCGTGCCGACGGAGACATCGGTGAAGCCGTTGCCGATGAAGGGCGCCCCGAGGGTTTCGGTGGCCCAGTCGAATTCGGCGCGCAGAAGCGGGTTGCCGAGGCTGGCGGCGAGGTGGCGGGCGAAGACGCGCGTCGTGGGCGCGTCCACCTGGCGCACGGTCACGCTCAGCAGCATGTGCTGGTTCTTCTTCCAGACCGGCGTGGCGATCTTCTGGAGCGGCGCGCCGCTCGTCCAGGTGACGAAGCCCTCCGCATCGGGCCCGGTCCAGGTGACCGAGTTCTCCCATTTGTTGCTGACATCGGCGACGGGATCGACGGTGTCTGAGACGATGTTGCCGGTGGGCTGGAAGTCGCTCGCGAGCACCAGCTTCGCGGGGGACCAATCGTCGAAGATGAGCTCGCCCGTCCCCGGGTCGCGGTCGACGAGGCGCAGCTCCACGGTGTGGGTGCTGCCCGGCGGCAGGGTGATGACCTGCAGGCCCGGCTCGACCGGCTGCGCGAACTCGCCGATCATCGCATCGTCCTGGTCGATGCGGTATTGCATCGCGATCTGGGTGGACGGCACCGGGACGGGGATGTCATGCACCATCACCCCCACCTGGCCGCCCTGGCCGAGATCGATGACCGAGAATTCGCGCGATGTGATCGCGCTGGCGGTCACTTCCACCGGCGGCGGCGCCGCGGCGCTGCTGGCGGTGTTGAAGAGGGGGGTCTGCGGTATCGAAAGGTCCATCGCCGGCTCCTGCCTTTTCGGGGCCGGCGACGCGCTCCGCCGAGGCGCCCGGGCCGGACCGACGGAACGGCCCTCCGGGCCACGCGCTCGTCTTGGAAAACAACGACAGTGATGGAGCGGGGCGCGGTGCGTTGCGTGTGCAGCCTGAGGTGCGCGCGCAGCCGCCGGGTTTCCGTTGCGTCGGAGGCGGGGGACGGAATGGTGGGCGCGGCTGGGATTGAACCAGCGACCCCTACGATGTCAACGTAGTGCTCTCCCGCTGAGCTACGCGCCCATTCCGGAAGCAGGGTGATAGGCCCAGCCCGGGCCGCTGGCAAGCCCCAATCGTGGTGCGAAAAAGCGTGTCAGCGGCCGCTCTGCGGTCTACAACTTAGGCCATGAGCGCGCATCCCTTCACGATCAGCCCGCCGGAGACGCGGAGCAGCAATCTGGTATTCAGCTCTCCCCATAGCGGGCGGGACTATCCGGAGGCGTTCGTCGAAGGCTCCCGTCTGGACCGCATGGCGCTGCGCGCGTCGGAGGATGTGCTGGTCGACCGGCTGTTCTCGGATGCGCCGCTGCATGGTGCGCCGCTGATCGCCGCGCATCTGCCGCGGGCCTGGCTGGATCTGAACCGCGCGCCGAGCGAGCTCGATCCGGCGCTGATTGACGGGGTGGAGCCGCAGGGGCTGAACCAGCGCGTGGCCGCGGGGCTCGGCGTCATCCCCCGCGTCGTGGCAGAGGGGGCCGAGATCTATAATGGCCGGATCGGGCTCGCCGAGGCGCGCGACCGGATCCAGCGCTTCCACGAGCCATTCCACGGCATGCTGGACCGGCTGCTGAAGGATGCGCGGGAGCTTTTCGGCAGCGCGATCCTTTTCGACTGCCATTCCATGCCGAGCGAGGCGCTGCGGGCCGCCCCGCGGGTGCGCGGGCGCAACCCGGATATCGTGCTCGGCGACCGGTTCGGTGCCGCGGCGAGCCGGGCGACGGTGGCGTATACCC
Organism: Pseudomonadota bacterium; assembly: GCA_039817245.1. Lineage (GTDB taxonomy): Bacteria > Pseudomonadota > Alphaproteobacteria > Rhodobacterales > Rhodobacteraceae > Thermohalobaculum. The sequence continues at coordinate 9,225 of JBCBWF010000173.1, forward strand.
AGGCGGCCTTCGAGCGCGCAGGCTTCGCGGTGGCGCGCAATGCCCCCTTCGCCGGCGGCTACATCACGCAGCGCTACGGCCGGCCCTCCCGCGGGATCGAGGCGGTGCAGATCGAGATCAACCGGGCGCTCTATCTCGACACCGAGCGCCTCGTGCCCGGGCCGGACTTCGAGGCGGTGCGCGACCGGATCGGCCAGGTGATCGCCGAGCTCTCCCGCCTGACGCCCGAAGCGGCCGCGCTGGCCGCGGAGTAGCTCTCTCTTTTTCGTTTCAATGCTGCACTTATGCTGCGCACAAATCCTTGTGCGCGGGATCCTGTGCTGCGCCTGCGCAGAGGGGGCAGAACGCAAAAAAAAGGGCCGGGTTGCCCCGGCCCAAGTCTAAGGGAGGAAACGCCCAGGAAGGGCGGCGATACAAGGTATCGCTGTGCACGAAACTAAGTGTGCGCCGCAGCAAAGGCAATAGTGCATCTGCGAGAATGCCGTGTGATCGATACCAAATCTGCGATCTGGCCCGGAATCATGTTTTTTCGGGCTCAGAAGGCGCGAAATTGGGCAGGGTGCGATCAAAGCCTCGGCAGGCGCGCTATCGCAGTGCACGGCCCCGGATGATGGCATTGCCACCGAATCTCCGGCGGATCTCGTCGCTCGCCGCTTCGGCCTTCAGAAGGGCGGCGCGGCCGTCGTCGAAGAGCTGTCCGGCTTCCGTTACGTCTGACGTAAC
>JBCBWF010000160.1:0-10545 GCA_039817245.1 Pseudomonadota bacterium
AGATCCGCGGTCGCGTCGAGCAGCGCCTGCGGCACCGCCCCGCCATCGGGCCCCGTGACCATCAGATAGGCGGTGCCCGCCACCGGCGCTGCCGAGACGAACACCATCGGCACCCCCCCGATCACGCAGAGATTGGCGCAGGCCTTGTGCGAAAGCCCGAGCCCCGGCCGCATCGCGCCCGCCGTGCACTTGCCGTCGCAGAGCTCGCCCGTCAGCCGCCAGCGCCCAAGCGGCTCGGCGGCCTCCAGCGCCGGCGCGGCGCCGTCGGCGGCCACCATCCCGTCCGCCGCGCCGCGCACCTGGAGCATCTGCAGCGATCCCCGCGTCAGCAGCACCCCCGCCACCGTCACCCGCCGGCCGAGCAGCGGGGCGGCGCGCGCCTGGATCCCGTTCTTGCCCCCGCCCGAGAGCATCAGCGTCCGCCCCGCCGGGATCGCCTCGGTGCCCTCGGTCACGCGCAGCACCGGATAGGCGCCCTCCACCAGCACGCCCGTCACCGTCTGCCGGCCGAGATCGAAGCGAAAGCGCCCGTCGCCCGGGTCGTCCTGCGTCGCCGCCACCGAGAAGCCGAGCACCAGCGCCAGCAGGACCGCCCCCGCCGAGACCACGCCCAGAAACCGCGCCAGCGGCCCCGGCACCGGCAGGTATCCCACGAAGAAGGGCTGGTCCTGGCCGCTCATGCCGGCGCCTCCGCGCCGATGGGCTCCTGCGGCGTGCCGGGCGGGCTCGCCTCTGCCGCGATCTCCACCCGGCCCTCGCGCCAGCGCAGCCGGTAGGTCGGCACCTTCTCGGTGAAGGGCGCCGGCGAGCAGCCATCCTCCAGCCGGTACTGGAACCCGTGCCAGGGGCAGGTCACGCAGCCATCGATCACCCGCCCCTCGCCGAGCGGGCCGTTCTGATGCGCGCAGGCATGCGAGATCGCCGCGAGCCGCCCCTCATGGCGGAAGACCGCGGCGCGCGTGCCGTCCGGCAGCGCCACCACCCGCGCGCGCCCCTCCGCGATCGCGCCGGCCTCCGGCACCGCGATCCACGCCCCCGCGGCCTCCGCCTCCGCGCGCTCGCCGAGGGCCGCGGCCAGATGCAGCCCCGCAACCCCCGCCGCACAGACGCATACAGCCATCGCAAACAGCGGGTTGGTCTGCGACAGCAGCGCGCCCAGCGCCACATGCCCCACCACCGCGGCATAGGCGAGATAGATCAGCCCGTGCAGCCGCTTCCACACCGGCGGCGTCAGGAAGCTCAGCCAGAAATCATGGCTCGTCGCCGCCAGCACGAACAGGATCACCAGCGCCAGCGCCCCCAGCCACTCGAAGGGAAAGCCGATCAGCCGGTCCACCGCCGTGTTGGCGCTCAGCAGCGCCTCCAGCTTCGGCGTGGGGCTGAAGGCGAAGTACCAGTCCAGCACGAAGACCGCATGGCCGAGCGCCACCAGCGCCGTCATCACCCCGAAATGGCGCCTGTTATAGAGAAGCGGCAGAAACCGCCGGTCGAACCGCGCCAGGGGCCCGATCGCCAGGATTGCGCTCAACATGAAGAAGGCGCAGCTCCCCAGCGCGCGCGCGTTCAGGATCGCCCCGTCCACCGGCCGCGTCGGCGCCGAGGCCGCGGCGCCCACGGTCACGAAGACCCAGAGATAGACGATCACCGCCACCGCCAGCACGGCGTCATACAGCCATTTCGTGCGCGTCCACTGCACCGGGGTGTAGGCGACGCTCATCGGCTCGCTCCCGCCGGCGGCTCCAGCAGCACCGGCGCGCGTTCGGAGCTCAGCGTGGGCCGCAGCACCAGCGCGCTCACCAGCAGCACCGGGATCAGCACCGCCAGCGCGCCTGCGGCCAGCCCATGCATCCGCCGCGGCGGGTCGTGGCGCGCGCGCCAGTCCTCCGCCCCGCGCGCCACCGCCACCCAGCGCCAGAGCACCAGCGGCCAGAGCAGCAGGATACCCGGCACCAGCAGCGGCCGGAACGCATAGGCGCCGCGCGCATTGGGCTCCACCCGGTCGATCCCGAAGGCGAGAAAGGCCGCAGCCACCGCCGCGCCGGCCCAGAGCCAGATCTCGCCCGCCATGACAACCGTCGCCGCGCTCACATCGCCCCCGCCGATCCGCCCCTCGCCGGCACGCCGGCGCGTAGTCTACAACGCCCGCGCGCATCCCGCAGGCCCCGGATCCGCAACCATCCGATCACGATGGATCCGCCACGCGCAGGCTCCGCGCCAGCGCCAGGCTCAGCACCAGCGCGAGCACCACGGCGGCCACCGTCACGGCCCAGCCCGCCGCCTCATAGGCCATGCCGAGGACCAGCGCGCCCACCAGCCCGCCGGTATAGTAGCTCGTGAGATAGAGCCCGTTCGCCGCCGCGCGATTGCCCGTCGCCGCGCGCCCCACGAAGCCGGTCGCCGCGGCCTGCATGAAGAACGTGCCCATGCCCAGCACCGCCAGCCCCGCCAGCACCATCCAGAGCGCGGGCGCCAGCGTGGCCAGCGCGCCCGCCACGCTCACCAGCCCCGCCGCCATGAACACCCGCTGCGGCCCGTGCCGGCTCACCGCCCCGCCCGCCATCGGCGTTGTGATCAGCGCCGGCAGGAACACGAAATAGACAAGCCCCAGCGTCGCCGGATCCAGCGCATATGCCGGCCCCGTCAGCTCGAAATTCACGTAAGTGAAGACACCGACGAAGACGAAGAGGATCAGGAACCCGATCGCAAACGCCGCCCTGAGCGCCGGGTTCGCCGCATGCGCGCGCCAGGCGGCCAGCGGCGGCCCGGTCCGCGCCGGCATCTGCTCCGAATGCGTCCCGATGATCGCGATCGCCAACGCCGCCCCCGCCAGGTTCAGCGCCGCGAACAGGAAGAACGTCCCCGAAAGCCCGATCTCCACCGCCGCCTCCGAGGCCAGGAGCCGCCCGAACAGGTTCGACGCCACATTGCCGGTGATATAGGCCGCCATCGCGCCCCCAGCGGCGGTGATGTCGCACTGCTCGGAGAGATAGGTCATCGTCAGCGTGAAGGCCGTGGCCATGCAGGCGCCCTGCACCACCCGCAGCGCCATGAAGACATAGACGTCCTCGGTCAGCCCCAGAAGCGTCGTCGGCACCGCCAGCAGCGCCAGGCTCACCCAGATCCCGCGCCGCCGGTCGATCCGGTCCGAATACCAGGCCACCACCAGCCCCGCGATCGCCATGCCCACGGCGGCAAGGTTCAGCGCCAGCCCCATCGTGGCCGTGTCCACCGCATAGGCCGCCTGCAGTTGCGGCGCGAGCGCCTGCGCGGCGAAGAGGTCGATCAGCGTGAAGAAGCTGATGAGCGCGATGATCGTGGAGCGGCGCACCACGTCCACGGGCCGCTCGCCCGCCAGCGCGCCGATCAAGCGAAAGGCCATGGCAAGTCTCCTCCTGCGGCGAAGCCCGGCTTCGGATCAGGCCCCATCCCGGATCAGACCCAGCCCCGGATCAGGGCCGGCTATGCGGCGCGTCCCCGATCCCCTGGAAGACCTGGCGCACATCCACGGTCGATTCGTGCCCGATCCGGTCGAAATTCTTGGCCAGCCACTTGTCCGCCGCCTCCCGCCCGATCTCGAAGAGATGCATCAGGAACGCCCATTCCGTGTTCAGCTTCGAGGACGCCCCCAGCGGGCGCATCTGCTTGCGCGCCTCCACGATGTGGATCCGCATCTGGCGGAAGCTGTCGTCCAGCCGCCCTTCGTCCTTCAGCCGGCGCACGAAGTCGATCGCGCGCAGCTCCTTCAGGAGCGAGCTGTTGAAGGTGATCTCGTTGACCCGGTTCACGATCTCGCGGGCGGTGCGCGGAACCTCCTCGCGCACGACCGGGTTGATCTGCACGATCACGATGTCCTCAGTCGGGCTTTCGTCGATGAAGGGGAACAGCACCGGGTTGCCCATGAAGCCGCCGTCCCAGTAGTGCAGCCCGTCGATCTCGATGGCCTGGAACATCAGGGGCAGGCAGGCCGAGGCCAGCACCGTGTCCCGCGTGATCTCCTCGCGTTTGAAGATGCGCACGCGTCCCGTCTCCACATTCGTGGCGGAGAGATAGATGCCCATATCCGAGCAATGCCGCACCTTGTCGAAATCGACATGATGGTCGAGCAGGTCGCGCAGCGGGTTGAGGTTGAGCGGGTTCGTCTCGTAGGGCGAGGCGATGCGCGAGAGCAGGTCGAAGCCCAGATAGGTCGGGCTCGCATCGAGCGACCAGTTGCCGAGCAGCACATCGAGCGGGCCGCGCTTGATCGGGCTCGCCTGCCCGGCGGCCGAGACCGCGCGCCAGAAGTCGTGCAGCGCCTTGCGCGCGCCATCCGCCTGGCCGTCATACATCCCCTGGGCCGCGACCACCGCGTTCATCGCCCCGGCGGAGGTGCCGCTGATCGCCTCGATCCAGAGCTGGTCCTCCTCGAAGATCCGGTCGAGCACGCCCCAGGTGAAGGCGCCGTGCGAGCCGCCGCCCTGCAAGGCCAGGTTAACCGATTTGACGTGACGCTTCTGTCTGGGCATGGGACCGGCTCCGGTTGGGGCGGCAGGAACTGCACAAGGGGGAGGCAGGCGCATATTACGCTTCTTCGCACCTGCAGCAAGAACTCCGGTGTGGGATCGCGATCACGTTCCCGCCGCCCGCGCCGCGCGCCGCGCGCTGCCCCCTCTTCTGCGCCATCCTGCATGTTAAATCGGAAGGGATGAAACTGTTGCTGACCATCCTCGCCGTCGTCTTCCTCATCGGCCTCGTGGCGATGCTGATCTGGGTGTTCGTGATCCAGGATGTGGAGACCCCCGCCTATGCGGTGGACGAGGAGGACGGCCCCTTCGAAATCCGCAGCTACCCCGAGCTCGTGGTGGCGGAGACCCGGCGCGACGGGGTGCGCCGCGATGCCCTGCGCCGCGGCTTCAGCCCTTTGGCGCGCTACATTTTCGGCAGCGATCGCGGCGGCGGGCGCATCGCCATGACCGCCCCGGTCAGCCAGATCGCCCTGGGCGGCAGCGGCGAGACCGCGCCGCCGAGCGGCCCGGTCGGCTGGACCGTGCGCTTCATCATGCCGGCGGAATACGAGCTTCGCGACCTGCCCGCCCCCGGCAGCGCGGCGGTGGCGCTGCGCGAGATCCCCGCCGCCCGGCGCGCCGCCGTCCGCTTCAACGGGGTCGCCAGCGACGACGTGATCGCCGAGCGTGAGCACGCGCTGCGCGCCTGGCTCGCCGCGCGCGGGCTCGAGAGCACCGGGACCGCCGAATACGCCTATTACAACGACCCGCTGACCCCGGGCTTTCTCCGCCGCAACGAAGTGATTCTCGACCTCGCGGCTCCCTGAGCCCGCGGCCTTCGCACCCCGGCGCAGCGCGCCTGGCGAGAACGCCCGCCACATGCGCAAAAAATGGCCCGGAAGCGGCGCGCCCCGCCTGCGCGCGCCCGCCAGAAACAACGGCGGCCACATCCGAGGAAGATGTGGCCGCGTGTTTCCGTACGGAACACTTGATAGAAAACTCGGGGAGGAACCGTTTTAGGCGGCGCCAAGTTTGGAGAGAGCCTCGACCCGCCTCCCGAGTTCTTGTCTAGAATAAGGCAGGATCTGGGCAGCTTCAAGCGCTCCGAACGCCCCATTTCGGAAAATCGTGATGAAGCCCGAAATGGCGCAGAATCTACTGCTATCGGCGCGTTATTGCACAGGAAAACTCAAAGATCGGCCCCCGACCCACATCTACCGGGCGAGCGCGCCCTCAACCGCTGCACGCAATGCGCTAACGGGAAACCGGGCGGAAATGTGGCGCGATTCGGGCAGCGCCCCATTCGGCCGCGCGCGCTGCCCCAATTCTTTGCGAAGTGTGACGATCCGCACAGTCTGAGACGCCCGGGCAGGGCATCTTCTAATTGTTCCCGGGGCGGTCGCCCCTTCCTCCGCAGGCGGGGCCACCAAGTCGGGAACGGTCATGTGTTGCTGTGATCTCTCCCACACACTCGGGGCGCCTGGCATCGGCCAGCGCCCCGTTTTTTTTGTGCAAGAGCCGTGTGGACCCGCTCGGCAAGCCGCGATCAGGGCGCTGTCGCCGCCGCGTCGGGGCCGGAGCCCTGCGGCCGCTCGGCCGTCGAGCGCGCGCCGCCGGCCAGCCGCCAATCGGGCCGCGCCGGCAGCAGCCGCGACCAGCGCGGATCCGTGCCGGCGCCGAGGCCGCGCAGGCGCAGATCCGCGATCTCCCAGCCCGGTGCGCGCTCCAGGATCGCGCGCCACGCCGCCATCGCCCCCTCATCGGCATAGAAATGCCAATGCGTGATCCGCTCCGCCGCGCGCGCGAGGATGATCCCCCGGCTCGCCAGCAGCCGCGCCAGCCGCTCCTGGTCGAGCTGCAGATCGATCCAGCGCCGCGCATGGCGCGCGCGCGCCGGCGCCGGCAACGCCTCCAGCAGCCCCGCCTCGCCCAGCGTCCGGTCACCCGCGCGCTCGGGCCGCGGCGCGAAGAGGCGGAAGAGCCCGTCATAGAGATCGTTGGCCCGGCTCAGCACATGGTAGACTACCGTGCTGCCGCCCGCGCGGTCCTGCGCCTCGAGCACGCGCTCGGCCACGCCCGCGTAATCCGCCGCGCCCAGCAGCACCGCGCGGCCGAGCCGGGCGGCCGGGCGCGCGCCCATCGCCGCCAGCGCCACCCGCGCGCCGAGGCTGTGGGTCAGGAAATCCACCGTCACATCCGGCCGGCGCTCCGCGATCCGGTCGAGGATCAGCGCCAGCGCAGAGCCCGCCTGCGCCGCCGCCTCGTAGACCAGCGAGAAGGCGTTGCGCCCGCTGAAGCCGAGCGCGCGCAGCGGGTCGCGCCGCCCGTCCCAGCCGAAGGCGATGCATAGCCCCGCCTCCGCCTCGCCGAAGCCCAGTGCGCGCGGCCAGGCCGCCCGGCAGGGCCGCCGCCCCGCGCCGGGCGCCACGGTCTCGGTGTTGTAGAGCCGGCTCTGCGGGCAGTGATGCGCCCGCCCACCGCGATGCGCCCGCCAGGAGAAGCGATAGCCGTGGACGAGAACGCAGACCGCGGCTCCGGCCGGCAATGCGCGCAACGCGTCGTCGAGCGCGCCTTGCCAGGCACCGGCGCTGCCGGGAACGAACAGCGCTCCGTCGCGCGTCGCGTTGACCCGAAGGACTGCCATTTCCTGCCTCTCCACAGACGGTTCGCCCGTCATTTCGCGGCTCCATGTCAAAGATCGCCGACATCTTGATGGCGCCTGCGTAACACTTGAGTGACACCGGGTGTGGCGTTGCCGCCCTGCCGCAGTTTCGCGCCATCCGCGCGCCCTCACGCCCCTCTCGCGCAGCGGTGATCGCCGGCAAACCCCGCTTGACGCCGCCCGGCAGCGGCGATACCCCGCAATCACGTGGAGATTTGTCGGACCGGCTTGCGGGCCACGTAAAACACACCGCTAAAGAGGTCGGCGCGGCGAGGACGCGCCCGGACCTTCCGTGTCGGTCGCCTGTGCCGGAGCGCGCTCCGGCAGCAATGTCCCGGTCGCCAGCGGCCGGAGGGAGGCTCGAATGGACGAGACCCGCAGCCCCGATGGCGGCCCCGTGCAGCCCCGCATCGCCGCGTCCGAGATGCGCCCGCGCACCCGCCTCGTGCATGCCGGCAGCCGGCGCAGCCAGTTCGGCGAGACCTCCGAGGCGCTCTATCTCACCCAGGGCTTCCTCTACGACGATGCCGAGGCCGCCGAGGCGCGCTTCAAGGGCGAGATGCCGGCGGGCGAGGAAGGCTTCATCTACGCCCGCTACGGCAACCCTACCGTCAAGATGTTCGAGGAGCGCGTCGCCGCCCTCGAAGGGGCCGAGGACGCCTTCGCCACCGCCTCCGGCATGGCCGCGGTGCACACGGCCCTCATGGCGCAGCTCCGCGCCGGGGACCATGTGGTGGCGGCGCGCGCCCTCTTCGGCTCCTGCCTCTACATCGTCGAGACGCTCTGCCCCCGCTTCGGCATCGCCGTGACGCTGGTGGACGGCACCGATCTCGACCAGTGGCGCGCGGCGATGCGCCCCGAGACCAGGCTCTGCTTTCTCGAAACGCCCTCCAACCCCACGCTGGAGATAATCGATCTCGCCGCCGTGGCCGCCATCGCGCATGATGCGGGTGCGCGGCTGGTGGTGGACAACGTGTTCGCCACGCCCCTCTACCAGCGCCCGCTCGAGCATGGCGCGGATGTGGTGATCTACTCCGCCACCAAGCATATCGACGGGCAGGGGCGCTGCCTCGGCGGCATCGTGCTCGGCTCCGAGCGCTTCATCCGCGACGAGGTGGAGCCCTATGCCAAGCATACCGGCCCCGCGCTCAGCCCCTTCAACGCCTGGGTGATGCTGAAATCGCTGGAGACGCTGGCGATCCGCGTGGAGGCGCAGACCGACGGCGCCGAGCATGTGGCCCGCCACCTGCAGCGCCGTGCCGATGGCGGCGCCGCGCTCGGGCGCGTGCTCTATCCGGGCCTGCCGAGCCACCCGCAGCACAATCTCGCCGCGCGCCAGATGGACCGGCCGAGCACGCTCGTCGCCTTCGAGGTGGCGGGCGGGCAGCCGGGCGCCTTCCGGTTCCTGAACGCGCTCGGCCTTGTCGGCATCTCCAACAATCTCGGCGACGCCAAGAGCCTCGTCACCCATCCGAGTACCACGACCCATCAGCGCCTGAGCGAAGAGGCCCGCGCCGCCCTAGGCATCACGCCCGGCCTCGTGCGCCTCTCCGTCGGGCTCGAGGACCCGGCCGATCTCGCGGAGGATATCGACCGCGCCCTCGCCGCCGTCTGATCGCGGCACGGGCCGCCGACTGATCGCCGTCTGACCGCCGCACGACCGCCCTTCCCGCAGACCGGGAGCACAAGCCCGCGATCCGGGGGCAAGAGTGGTCGCACCGCACTGGTAGCGCGGCGTCGCAGGGTTATATGGCCCCTCGCAGCCGGGCAGTCCCGGCCGCGGATGGATGCGAGAGCGGTGAGAGACCCGACCATGACGACGATGGGCTCGACGACCCCCGATCATCGACCTCACGCCAAGGAGCAGTGAGGCGCCATCCCCCCTGTGTCGGTCCGGTGCGAAGCCGCGGCCGTTGCGCCCCCGGCGCAGCCGCCGACCCGCGCCGAGAGACCTGCATGACGGCTTTCGAGGAGAGGCCTGCATGAACATGATCGCGAAATCCGTTGCCGCGGAGAGCCCCGCGGCAGAGCCGGCGCCGAGCCGGGCCGAGGCCGAGGAAGCGCTCGAGACGCTGCGTCGCCTCGCCGCCGCGGACCCGGCGCAGGCCGCCTCGCTCGGCCTCTCGGCCCTGGCACCCGTGCGCGGCGGCACGGCCGGGGTTGCGGCCGGGACCGGGGCCGGGGTCGGCGCTGCGGCCGGCGCGCTCAACCGCAGCTACCCCGCCGAGTTCGCGCCGGATGCGGCCTACAAGGCCGGCATGCCCGACCTGCAGAACGGCCCCGAGAGCCTCATCAAGGGCGAGAAGGCGGAGATCCAGCATGTGGGCATCTCGAATTTCCGCCTTCCGCTCGCCTATCGCACCCGCGAGGGCGGCTCGCTCACGCTCGAGACCTCGGTGACCGGCTCCGTCTCGCTCGCGGCGACGAAGAAGGGCATCAATATGAGCCGCATCATGCGCTCCTTCTACGCGCATGCCGGCGAGACCTTCGATTTCGAGCGGATCGACGCGGTGCTGGAGCGCTATCTCGACGATCTGGAGAGCTTCGATGCGCGCATCCAGCTGCGCTTCCGCTACCCGATGCTGCGCCCGTCGCTCCGGAGCGGGCTGGAGGGCTACCAGTATTACGACGTCGCCTTCGAGATGGTGAAGGCGGCGGGTCGGACGCTGCGCGTGATCCATCTGGACTATGTCTACTCGTCGACCTGCCCCTGCTCGCTGGAGCTGTCCGAGCATGCCCGGCTGACCCGCGGCCAGATCGCGACGCCCCATTCGCAGCGCTCGGTCGCGCGGGTGTCGGTCGCTCTGGAGGATGGCGCATGCGAGGCGGGCACCCTCTGGATCGAGGATCTCGCCGAGCTCTGCCTCGCCGCCATCCCCACCGAGACACAGGTGATGGTGAAGCGCGAGGACGAGCAGGCCTTCGCCGAGCTCAACGGCTCCAACCCGATCTTCGTGGAGGACGCGGTGCGCCTGCTCTGCGAGGCGCTGGAGGCGGACGGCCGGGTCGGCGATTTCCGCGTGGTGGCAAGCCACCAGGAATCGCTGCATAGCCACGACGCCGTCTCGATCCTCACGCGCGGCGAGACCTTCGCGCAGACGAGCTACGACCCGCAGCTCTTCGCCAGCCTCATCCACGCCGGCTGAGCACGCCCCCCGGCGGCCCCGAACCGGGGCCGCCCCCTCCCAGACCAGGCACAGAACCTGTTTCAGCCGCGTCCCGGAAAACCCCTCGCGGCCGCTCCCACCCACGTCATAATGCGGCGGTCGACATGAACATAGAGTGAACAAGGCCGCTGTAGCCCCAACGTGACCGCTCGAACTAAATGTTCACAATATGTTCTTATTTTGGTGGCCACAATGACGTGGGCGGGTGCGGCCGCCGGCGGGATTTCTCCAT
>JBCBWF010000071.1:0-17304 GCA_039817245.1 Pseudomonadota bacterium
GGGAGCGGCGCGGGGCCCGTTCGCGGGCCTTTCGGCGCGCGGGGGCGGAGCCTATGGTGCGCGCCGTCGGCGCCGGGCGCCGCGGTTCGGCGAGGGGCATGCAGGGGCTTGGGCGAGGGGCTGGGGCGATGAGCAAGATGGCGGTCCTGGCGAGCCGGGGCGAGGAGGCGGAGGCGGCCGCGCGGGCGCTGGGCGAGCGCTACGAGACCGTGGCGCCGGAGGAGGCCGATGTGATCGTGGCCCTGGGGGGCGACGGGTTCATGTTGCAGACGCTGCATGAAAGCATGCATATCGGCGTGCCCGTCTACGGCATGAACCGCGGCACCGTGGGGTTTCTGATGAACCGCTACGCGGTGGAGGGGCTTGAGGAGCGGCTGGCCGCGGCCAAGACCGCGACGATCAGCCCGCTCCGCATGCGCGCGCGCACGGTGGAGGGGCAGCTCCACTCGGCGCTGGCGATCAACGAGGTCTCGCTCCTGCGCGAGACCCGGCAGGCGGCGAAGCTGCGGGTCTGGATCGACGGCGAGGTGCAGCTGCGCGAGCTGATCTGCGACGGGGTGATGGTGGCGACGCCCGCGGGCTCGACCGCCTACAACCTCTCGGCGCACGGGCCGATCATCCCGATCCGCGCGCAGCTCTTGGCGCTGACGCCGGTGGCGGTGTTCCGGCCGCGGCGGTGGCGGGGCGCGCTGCTGCCCTACGAGACGGAGGTGGGCTTCGAGGTGATCGAGCAGTCCAAGCGCCCGGTCTCGGCCACGGCGGATCATACGGAGGTGCGCGAGGTGGCGCGGGTGGATGTGGCGCTGGCGCGCGAGATCGAGATGCGGCTCCTGTATGATCCGGGCCACAGCCTCGAAGAGCGTATCATTCGGGAACAGTTTGTCGTTTGACTTCAAAATCTTGCCCCAATCGGGGACGCCTTAAAGTCGCCTTATCCTGACGAAAGAGTGAATTGTGCGTTGTCGTTTGGTCGCGTTTCCGCGTTGGCGATACAGGGCAGTTCGATGTTTGGATCAGGGTTATCGGGTCTGCGGTCGGGACGACCGCGGCTCTTGGCGGATGACCGCGGTGCGGTGACGCTGGACTGGCTGACGCTGGCCGCCGGCGGCGTGATCCTCAGCGCGGCCCTCGTGGCGACGATCGGCGACGACGTGATGCGACTGGCCGAGACCATGGCGGCCGAGGCGAGCGCAACCGAGGGCGAAAGTGCCGCGATGAGCGCGATGCGCATCGGGCGCGATGCGGGCGCGACCGGGCGGGGCACCGCCGAGGACGAGCCGCGGCGCCTCTATTATCCCGATCGCCCGGAGATGGGCGGCCCGCTGCCCCTGCCGCCGCTGGATGCGCCGGGCGTGAGCGTGGCTGCGCCATCGGATGCGGGCGGGCGGGGCGCCTTCGAGCCGGAGATCGCCGAGCCCGCGGCGCAGGACCCGGTCGCGATGCCGAGCCTTGCGGGGATGGGGGCGATGCCGGCGGAGGATGCCGCGCCGAGCATCGCCGCACCCGACTGCGACGCGGACGAGGCGGCGGCGCGCGAGAACGCCTGGGCGGGGCGCGCGATGTCGGCGGAGGCCGGCTGCCGCTGAGGCGCGCTGGCGCTGCGGCAGGGGCGGCAGAGGCGCCGCGCAAGGCACGGCCGCCGTGCAGCACCCGCCCTCTGCGGCGATCGGCGGTTGACGCCCAACCCCTTTGCCGGTCACACCGCTTGACGGACGCGGGCGGATGCAGGCCGGGAGGGGGCGATGACGGTCGGCGAGCAGCTTCGGTGGTGGGGCCTCGGCCTCGTGGTGACCATCGCGCTTCTCTGGGTCCTGTCGGACCCGTTGCTTCCCTTTATCCTCGGGGCCGCGATCGCGTATCTGGCCGATCCGCTGGCGGACCGGCTGGAGCAGATGGGGCTCTCGCGCCTGATGGCGACGGTGGCGCTGAGCGTCGGGCTGGCGGCGCTGTTCTTCTTCGCCGCGCTGCTGGTGGTGCCGGCGATCATCGATCAGGTGCGCAACCTCATCGGCAACGCGCCGGCTTACGTGAATGCCGCGCAGAGCATGATGGCCGGCTTCGTGCCGGAGGTGGAGCAGGAGGGAAGCCTCTTTGCGCGCATGTCCGCCATCCTGCAGCAGCGCGCGGAGGCCTGGAGCGGGCGGGTGCTCGAGCAGGTCTGGGTCGGCGGGCTCGCGGTGATCGATTTCGTGATGCTCGCGGTGATCACCCCGGTTGTGGGCTTCTACCTGCTCTACGACTGGGACAACATGATCGGGACGCTGGACAAGCTGGCGCCGCGCCAGCATCAGGCGATGATCCGGCGCCTGGCGCTGGAGCTCGACGATGTGCTGGCGGGCTTCATCCGCGGCCAGCTCACGGTGTGCCTGATCCTCGGCAGCTTCTACGCGGTGGCGCTGACGGCGGTGGGGCTCGATTTCGGGCTGCTCGTGGGGATGTTCGCGGGGCTGATCAGCTTCATCCCGTTCATCGGCTCGATCCTGGGCGGTGCGATCTCGATCGGGATCGCGGTGAGCCAGTTCTGGGGCGATCCGCAGTGGATCCTCGCGGTGGCGATCATTTTCGTTCTGGGCCAGGCGGTTGAGGGGAACTACCTGACGCCGAAGCTGGTGGGCGGGCATGTGAAGCTGCACCCGGTCTGGCTGATGCTGGCGCTCTCGGTCTTCGGCTCGCTGATGGGGTTCGTGGGCATGCTGATCGCGGTGCCGGCGGCGGCGGCGATCGGGGTGCTGACGCGGTTCCTGGTGGGCCAGTACAAGGCCGGGCGGCTCTATCAGGGCGACCCGGCCTGGCGCGCGGCGATGGCGCGCGACGAGCGGCTGCGCGCCGAAGCCGAGGCTGCGGGCGGGGCCGGCGAGGCACCCGGCGAGGTACCGGGTGAGGCATCGGGCGGGGCATCGGGTGAGGACACGAAGCCCGAGAGCGGGACGGGGTCGTGACGCGCAGCGCGAGCGCCCCCCAGCTCACGCTGCCCATTCCGCCCGCGGTGGCGCTCGGCCGGGGGGATTTCCTGACCTCGCCGGCCAACGAGCATGCGGCGACCATGGCGCTCAGCCCGGGGCGCTGGCCGGAGGGGCGGCTGGCGCTGGCGGGCCCGGCGGGGGCGGGCAAGAGCCATCTGGCGCGGATCTTCGCTGCGGAGGCCGGCGCGCGGGTGGTGCCGGCGGTGGCGCTGACGGACGACACGGCCTCGGCGCTGGCCGCGGAGGGGGCCGCGGTGGTGGAGGACGGCGACGCGATCGCGCGCCTCGCCGATCACGCGGACCGCCAGCGCGCGGAGGCGGCGTTCTTCCACCTCTTCAACCTGATCGTGGCGGCGCGGGGCTATCTGCTGGTGACCGGGCGGCGCGCACCGGCGGGCTGGGCGATCGATGCGCCGGATCTGGCCTCGCGGCTCTCGAGCCTGGCGGTGGCGGCGATCGAGCCGCCGGATGACGCACTCCTGTCATCCATTCTCCTTAAGCACTGTGCCGATCGCCAGCTCGACCCCGCGCCCGCGGCGATGCGATACCTAGTGTCGCGGATGGAGCGCTCCTTCGCGGCGGCCGAGCGGCTGGCCGAGGCGCTGGACCGCGCGGCCTTCACGCGGCGCCGGCGCCAGGTGAGCCGGACGCTGGCCATCGCGGTGCTGGCGGGGCTGAAGGGCGCAGGCGAGGAGGAGGGCGCGGGGCTGCGCCCCGACGATCAGGGAGACTGAGCCGGTGCGCGCGGATTTTCTTCAGGAGAGCGGGCTCGAGATCCCGGAGCGTCACCGGGTGAGCCTGGAGCGCGACGCGCCGGAGCGGTTCTTCAACCGCGAGATCTCGTGGCTAGCCTTCAACTGGCGGGTGCTGGAGGAGGCGGAGAACCCGCATCAGCCGCTGCTGGAGCGCGTCCGGTTCCTGTCGATCTCGGGGAACAATCTGGACGAGTTCTACACCGTGCGCGTGGCGGGCCTGCGGGGGCAGAAGCGCGCAGGCGTCGAGTCGCTCTCGGTGGACGGGCGCACGCCGGCGCAGCAGCTCGCGCTGATCGATGCGGATGCGCTGAGCCTGCAGGCGCGCCAGCAGGAGACCTGGGCGAAGCTGCGCGCGGAGCTGGCCGGCGAGAACATCCATGTGGCCGAGCTCGGCGATCTCGACGATGCCGACCGCGCGGCGCTGGAGCCCTATTTCATGGCGCAGGTGTTTCCGGTGCTGTCGCCGCTGGCGATCGACCCGGCGCATCCCTTTCCGTTCATCGCCAATGGCGGGATGGCGCTGGCGCTGCAGCTGCGCCGCGCGCGCGACGGCGAGCCGCTGGAGGCGCTCATCCCGGTGCCGCCGCAGCTCAAGCGCTTCGTGCGGCTCGGCGACCGGGGGGACGGCTCGGTGCGGTTCCTGCCCATCGAGGGGCTGATCGAGCTCTTCCAGGCGCAGCTCTTCCCCGGCTACGAGGCGGTGGGGCACTGCCTGTTCCGCGTGCTGCGCGACAGCGATCTGGAGGTGGAGGAAGAGGCCGAGGACCTGGTGCGCGAGTTCGAGACGGCGCTGAAGCGGCGCCGGCGGGGCGAGGTGGTGCGGCTCAAGATGCCGAGCGGGGCGCCGGAGGCGTTGCGCAGCCTCATCGCCAAGGAGCTCGGGGCGAGCGCCGATGAGGTGATCAAGGTGTCCGGCTGGGTGGGGATCGCCGCACTTTCGGAGCTGGTGACCGACGACCGGCCGGATCTGAAATGGCCGCCCTACCAGCCGCGTATGCCCGAGCGGGTGCGCGACAATGACGGCGACATCTTCGCCGCGGTGCGCGCGAAGGACATGCTGCTGCACCATCCCTATGAGAGCTTCGAGGTGGTGGTGCAGTTCTTGCAGCAGGCCGCGCGCGATCCGAATGTGGTGGCGATCAAGCAGACGCTCTACCGCACCTCCAAGGACAGCCCGATCGTGACCGCGCTCTGCGAGGCGGCGGAGGACGGCAAATCCGTCACCGCGCTGGTGGAGCTGAAGGCGCGCTTCGACGAGGCGGCGAATATCCGCCAGGCGCGCCAGCTGGAGCGCGCCGGCGCGCAGGTGGTGTTCGGCTTCGTGGATCTGAAGACCCACGCCAAGATCTCCACCGTGGTGCGGCGCGAGGGGGCGGATCTGGTGACCTACACCCATTTCGGCACCGGCAACTACCACCCGCTGACGGCGAAGATCTACACGGATCTCTCGTTCTTCACCTGCTCGACGGAGCACGGGCGCGATGCCGCCAAGATCTTCAACTTCACCACCGGCTATGCGGAGCCGCAGGGGCTCGTGAAGGTGCATGTGGCGCCGATCACCATGAAGCCGATGCTGCTGGATCTGATCGCCTCGGAGGCGGATCACGCGCGGGCCGGCCGGCCCGCGCAGATCTGGGCCAAGATGAACTCGCTGATCGAGGAGGACATGATCGACGCGCTCTATGCCGCGAGCGGGGCGGGCGTGAAGATCGACCTCGTGATCCGCGGGATCTGCGGGCTGCGCCCGGGCGTGCCGGGGCTTTCGGAGAACATCCGGGTGAAATCCATCGTGGGGCGGTTTCTGGAGCACAGCCGGATCTGCTGCTTCGGCAACGGCGCGGGGCTGCCCTCGGACGCGGCCCGGCTCTTCATCTCCTCGGCGGACTGGATGGGGCGCAACCTCAACCGGCGCGTCGAGACGCTGGTGGAGATCGAGAACGAGACGGTGCGCGCGCAGATCCTGGAGCAGGTGATGGCCGCGAACATGCGCGACGAGGCGCAGTCCTGGGTGCTGATGCCGGACGGGTCGTTCCTTCGCGCGGCCGGGGAGGCGGACGAGCGCCTCTTCAACTGCCATGAGTTTTTCATGCTGAACCCCTCGCTTTCGGGGCGGGGGCGGAGCGGTGCGGCAGATGTGCCGCGTCTGGTTCAGGCGCGGGGCGATGCGGCCTAGGCTGGCTTTACACCCGGGCGGTTTCACGGGCCGGGCGTGAGCGTTGGGGGCGAGGTGAAGGACCGCGTGCAGGATCCAATGGAAGCGGAAGGGGCCGGCACCGGCCTGCTGGTCGATCCCGCGGCGGCGCGCTCCTTCGCGGAGCCCGAGCCTGGGCAGCGGGTGGGGCGCATCGGTGTGGTCGATGCGGGCTCGAACAGCGTGCGGCTCGTTATCTTCGAGGGCGGCTCGCGCAGCCCCGCGACGCTCTACAACGAGAAGGTGCTCTGCGGGCTGGGCGCGGCGCTGGCGCGCACCGGGCGGCTGGATCCGGAGGGGCGCACGCGCACGCTGGGCGCGCTGCGGCGGTTCGCGGCGATCGCGGAGCGGCACCGGGTCTCGACGCTGGCGGGCGTGGCCACGGCGGCGATCCGCGAGGCGACGGACGGGGCGGCCTTCTGCGCGGAGGTGGCGCGCCAGACCGGGATCCGTCTGCATGTGGCGAGCGGGGAGGACGAGGCGCGGCTGGCTGCGCAGGGTGTGCTCTTCGGCAACCCGTCGGCGCGCGGCGTGGTGGTGGATCTCGGCGGGTCCTCCATGGAGCTCTGCCGCGTGGAGGGGGGACGGCCGGTGGCCGGGATCACGACGCCCCTCGGCCCGCAGCGGCTGGGGGCCGCGCGCGACCCGGCCGCGGCGATCGCGGCGGCGCTTGCGCCCCATGCGGAGGGGCTGAGCGCGGGGCTGGGCCGGATCGGGCGGCTCTATCTCGTGGGCGGGACCTGGCGGGCGCTGGCGCGGATCTCGATGGCGCGGGCGGGCTATCCGCTGCGGGTGATCCACGAATACGCCGTGAGCGGGGGCGAGGCGCGGGATCTGGCGCGCTGGGTGCGCAAGGCCACGCCCGAGGATATCGAGGCGCTGGACACCGGGGTGGCCGAGGCGCGGGTGCGCGCGATGCCGCTGGCAGGCCAGCTTCTGCGCGGGCTGCTGATGGCGCTCGACCCTGCGGAGGTGGTGATCTCGGGCTTCGGGCTGCGCGAGGGCGTGTGCCTGGAGGCGATGGCCGGGAGCCTGCGCGCGCGCGACCCGCTGCTGGCGGCCTGCGCGGATGTGGAGCGGCTCTCGGCCCGGGCGGAGGGGTTCGGCACGGAACTCGGTGACTGGCTGGTGGCCTGCATGCCGCCGGCGGATGCGGCGGAGGCGCGGCTGATGCGGGCGGCGGGGCTGCTCGGCGATACGGCCTGGCGCACGCATCCCGACCACCGCGCGGAGGCGGCCTGGCAGACCGTGACGCGGACCACGATCACCGATATCGGCCATCGGGGGCGGGCGGTGCTGGGGCTGGCGCTGGCGGCGCGCTACGGGCGCACCAAGCGCGACCGGGACGAGACGCCGGCGCTCGGCCTGCTGGACGCGCAGAGCCAGGAGCGCGCGATCGCGATGGGCGTGGCGCTGCGGCTCGGCTGTGCGCTGGCCGCCTGCACGCCCGGTATTCTGCACGATGCGCGGATGGAGGATGACGGCGAGGCGCTTTCGCTGCATCTCGGACCCCATGCGGCGGAGATGGCGGGAGAATCCGTGCTGAAGCGACTTGGCCAGTTCGCCCGGCTGCAGCGCCGGCGCTCGGACGGGATCGTGATGCGCTGAGCACTGTTCGGCGGCGCTGCCGTAAGGGGAAGCCCGGCACGGGCGCCGGCAAGACCTGCGCCAGATTCGATACCGCGGGTATCAGAATTAAAAAAACAGGCTCGTCATCCGGATGACGAGCCCAGCTCCCTTAGACTTGGATTGTTGTTCGTGACAACTGTGTTAGTCTGAGTTTGACCGATTGTCAAAGCGTGAAGCAACTCCGATCCGATCTTTTCGGATATGTCGTGGTCGAGGCGCGGTGGCCGTGCCTCGAGCGGAGGGGCGCGTGCTTGCGGGCAGGCGCCTTTCGGCCTACACCGACCCGCGCCGGCCGACAGATCAAGTGAGCATACGCATGCGCCTCAGCCGTTACTTCCTGCCTGTCCTCAAGGAGACCCCGGCGGAGGCGCAGATCGCGTCGCACCGGCTGATGCTGCGCGCGGGCATGATCCGCCAGTCCTCGGCGGGGATCTATTCCTGGCTGCCGCTGGGCTACCGGGTGCTGCGCCGGATCGAGGAGATCGTGCACCAGGAGCAGCAGCGCTCGGGTGCGATCCCGCTGCTGATGCCCACCATCCAGTCCGCCGATCTGTGGCGCGAGAGCGGGCGCTACGACGCCTATGGCCCGGAGATGCTGCGCATTCGCGACCGGCATGAGCGCGACATGCTGTTCGGGCCGACCAACGAGGAGCAGATCACCGAGATCGTGCGCGCCGGGATCGGCAGCTATCGCGAGCTGCCGAAGGCGCTCTACCACATCCAGTGGAAGTTCCGCGACGAGATCCGGCCGCGTTTCGGCGTGATGCGCGGGCGCGAATTCCTGATGAAGGACGCCTACAGCTTCGATCTGGACAAGGCAGGCGCGCGGGTCTCCTACAACCGGATGATGGCCGCCTATCTGCGCACCTTCGAGCGGATGGGGCTGAAGGCGGTGCCGATGGCGGCCGAGAGCGGGCCGATCGGCGGGGATCTCGCGCATGAGTTCCTGATCCTGGCCGAGACCGGGGAGAGCGGGGTGTTCCTCGACCGCGCGCATCTGGACATGCGCCTCGGCGGGCGGCTGGTGGACTATGACGAGCCCGAGGCGCTGCAGGCGATCTTCGACGAGTGGACGAAACCTTACGCGCGCACGGACGATACCCACGAGGAGAGCGTCTTTCACACGGAGGTCGCGGAAGGCGACCGGGTGACGGCGCGGGGCATCGAGGTGGGGCACATCTTCTATTTCGGCACCAAATATTCGGAGCCCCTGCAGGCGCTGGTGGCGGGGCCGGACGGCGCGCGCGTGCCGGTGCATGGCGGCAGCTACGGCATCGGGGTCTCGCGGCTGGTGGGCGCGATCATCGAGGCGAACCACGACGACAAGGGCATCTGCTGGCCCGAGGCGGTGACGCCCTATGATGTGGGCCTCGTGAACCTCAAGCAGGGCGATGCGGGCACGGACGAGGCCTGCGAGAGCCTGATGGACGAGCTGGCGGCGCGCGGGCTGACGGTGCTCTACGACGACCGCGACGAGCGCGCGGGTGCGAAATTCGCCACCATGGAGCTGATCGGCCTGCCCTGGCGGGTGACCATCGGGCCGCGGGGCCTGGCGGCGGGCACGGTGGAGCTCGCCTGCCGGCGCACGGGCGAGACCGAGGAGCTGACGCCCGAGGCGGCTGCGAACAAGCTCGCCGAGATCTATGTCGGCCTCTGAGGAGGCCGGGCGGGCCGCCGGCCCGTTCTCGCGCCTCGAATGGATGATCGCGGGGCGCTATCTGCGGGCGCGCCGGCGCGAGGGCGTGATCTCGGTGATCGCGGGCTTCAGCCTGGTGGGCATCATGCTGGGCGTGGCGACGCTGATCATCGTGATGTCGGTGATGAACGGGTTCCGCACCGAGCTGGTGGACCGGATCCTGGGCGCGCAGGCGCATATCTCGGTGCTGCCCTGGGATACCGGCCAGCTCGAGGGCTATGACGCGCTGGCGGACGATCTGCGCGCGGTGCCCGGGGTGACGCGGACCGCGCCCGTGATCGAGCGCCAGGTGATGGCGACGGGGCAGGGGGCGAATACGGGCGTGCTGCTGCGCGGCATGCGCGCGGAGGATCTGGCGACGCTGGATGGGGTTTCCAACCCCGAAAGCGCCGAGGGGGATCTGGCGGATTTCGCCGGCGGCGTGGCGGTGGGGGCCGGCGTGGCGCGCAAGCTGGATCTGAGGCTCGGCGACCGGCTGACGCTGATCAGCCCGCGCGGACTGACCACGCCCTTCGGCACCGCGCCGCGCGTGAAGGCCTACGAGATCACCTACATCTTCCGCATCGGAATGCACCAGTACGACAACGCCTATGTGTTCATGCCGCTGGCGGAGGCGCAGGCCTATTTCCGCACCGGCGAGAAGGTGGACGGGGTGGAGGTGATGGTCACCGATCCCGAGGCGGTGGAGGAGATCGGGGCGGCGCTGCTGCCGGCGATCGCGGATCGCGGCTATCTCTGGAACTGGCAGCGGGCCAACGGCAGCTTCCTGGCCGCGCTGAAGGTCGAGCGGAACGTGATGTTCATCATCCTGACGCTGATCATCCTGGTAGCGGCGCTGAATATCATCTCCGGGCTGATCATGCTGGTGAAGGACAAGGGGCGCGATATCGGGATCCTGCGCACCATGGGGCTGAGCCGCGGGGCGATCCTGCGGATCTTCTTCATCTGCGGCGCCTCGATCGGGGTGGTGGGCACGGTGCTGGGGGTGGGCATCGGGGTGCTCTTCACCGCGTATATCTCGGAGATCCAGGCGGCGGTGGAGGCGATCTCGGGCGCCTCGGTCTGGAATGCGGAGATCCGGATGCTGACCCGGGTGCCGGCGGTGATGGTGCCCTCGGATGTGATCATGACCGTGGTGCTGGCGCTGGGGCTGAGCTTTCTGGCGACGTGGTACCCGGCGAGGCGGGCGGCGCGGATGGATCCGGTGGAGGCGCTGCGCTATGAGTGAGGCGCCTGGCGCGGCGGTGCCGGCGCTGTCCTTGCGCGGGATCGCGCGGGGCTATGGCGAGGGCGCGCGGCGGATCTCGGTGCTCGAGGGGCTGGATTTCTCGGTGGCGCCGGGCGAGGCGGTGGCGCTGGTGGCGCCGTCGGGCGCGGGCAAGTCGACGCTGCTGCAGATCGCGGGGCTCCTGGACACGCCGGATGCGGGCGCGATCGATGTGGCGGGCGAGCCGGTCTCGACGCTCGACGATGCGGGGCGCACGGCGGCGCGGCGGCGGCTGATCGGGTTCGTCTACCAGTTCCACCACCTGCTGCCGGAGTTCTCGGCGGAGGAGAATGTGAGCCTGCCGCAGCTTGCCGCAGGGGCGGGGCGGGCGGCGGCGCGGGCGCGCTCGGAGGGGCTGCTGGAGCGCGTCGGGCTCGCGGCGCGGGCGGGGCACCGGCCCGGCGAGCTTTCGGGCGGGGAGCAGCAGCGCGTTGCGATCTGCCGCGCGCTGGCGAACCGGCCGCGGCTGCTGTTGGCGGACGAGCCGACGGGCAATCTGGATCCCGAGACCTCGGAGCGGGTGTTCGGGGTGCTGATCGCGCTGGTGCGCGAGACGGGGCTTGCGGCGCTGGTGGCCACCCATAACCACGCGCTTGCCGCGCGGATGGACCGCACGGTGCGGCTGGAGGGCGGGCGGATCGTGTAGCGCGGGGCCGGCCTGACGCCGCTGCTGGCGGAGTGCGGCGGGCGACGCAGTTGGCAATCTGCGCTGGCGGTCGCGGGGGTGCAGTGAGCGCCCGGAGCCGCTTGAGGCGTCGGCGCGCGGGGTGCCGCGATCCGGTCGGCTTTTGGGGCGCTTGCGGCCGCTCCCACCCACGACATTGTTCGTCGTAAAGAGAGAACATAGCATGAACAAATTCAGTCGTCGTGCCATTTGGTTGCGCTGACTCGTGCTAGGGTCGGGCCGCCCGGTGTCGTCCGGCGTCGTTTGGATGGACGGGGTGAGATACGGCAGTCTCGGACGGGCTCGGTAGGGCGCAACACCAAATGTTTACTCAATGTTCTTTTATTCCTCGCTAGAATGACGTGGGTGGGCGCGGGCGCAAGGCGGTAAGCGCGGCCGGGCCGCGCTCTTGGACGCGCTCTCGGACGTGTTCCGGGCCATGCCCGGGGCCGTTGCGTCAGGGCGCTGCAATGGCTCCGCGATTGCCGGTGAGCACGCGGTCCAGCGTCCAGGCGTCCTGGTCGCGGAAGGCGATGAGGAGCCAGGAGACGGTCGCGATGATCAGCGACGGGTAGAAGAGGTGGAGCGACGGGCTCGGCTTCTCGCCGCCCATCCAGAGCCAGAACGGATCGACGAAGGCGACCGCGACGCTGAGCGCGACGAACAGGTTCACCACGAGCTGGAAGGGCAGGAGCGCGCGCAGCAGAAGGCCGAGCGCGATCGCGATCCCGGCCGCCACCTGCAGCCAGCCGAAGCCTATGAGGAGCGCGTCGATGCTGAAGAGCCCGCCATAGAACCGGTCCGACACCGCGGGGCCGACGCCGGTGTTCAGCCCCTTCACGAGCCCCCACCAGAACAGCAGCCCGCCCATGGCGATGCGGGTTGTGAGGAGGGCGAAATGGCGCGAGCCTGCGCTCGCCGCGAAGGCTTCGAACCGGTTGGGGTTGGGGATGGTCATGGACGCTCTCCTGCCTGTGATCCCTGGTCACACCGGCATGTAGGCGCGGGATTGTGCGCTGCATCACGGCTCACGCAGCGCTGACCCGGTTGTGAGCGTTCGTCAGGCCGGCATCGCGGTCTCGTGGATATGGCGCCAGATCAGCCGGTCGCCCTCGGCCGCGAAGAGCACCGTGGAGCGGCGGAGATTGTCCGGCGGATGGGTGTTCCGCGCGCCGAACTGGGCCTCCACATAGCTCGCATGGATGAGCCCCGCCTCCGGATAGGCGCCGAGCAGCCGGGGCTCGCGGATCTCGATGCGAAAGGCCGGGTTGGTGCCGCGGGCCGCGCGGATCGGCTCCATGAGATCCGCCAGCGTCAGCACGCGGCCGGAGGGCTGGACGTTCTCGAAGCCCGGCGCGAGGCGGGAGAGGCAGTCGGGCTCGAAGGCCGCTGCCGCCAGATCGCCCCGGAACCAGGCGCCGAAGAAGTCGTGCATGCGCACGATCTCGACGCTGGCCGCGGCGAGCGGGTCCTGCATGAGCGCGCTCATGCCGCCTCTCCGGTCATCGCGCAAAGGAGCTCGAAGAGGATGGTGGCGCCGTTGAGCGCGGTGATCCCGCCCACATCGTAGGGCGGCGAGACCTCCACCATATCCGCTCCGCGGATATCGAGGCCTGCGAGCATGCGCACCATGCCCTGCGCCTCGCGCATGCTGAGCCCGCCGGCCTCGGGCGTGCCGGTGCCGGGCGCGAAGGCGGGATCGAGGCTGTCGATGTCGAAGGAGACATAGATGGGCCCCGCGCCCACCACCGCGCGCGCCTCCGCCATGCAGGCGCGCCAGCCCTTCTCCTCCACCTCCTCGATCTGCATCACCCGCATGCCGGAGCGGTAGGAGAAGCCCCACATATCCGCCTGGAAGAGCGAGCCGCGGATGCCGATCTGGACGCAGCGCCTGGGCTCCAGCAGCCCCTCGTCCACCGCGATCTTGAAGGGCGCACCGTGGTGGAAGCGGCTGCCCAGATAGTCGTCGCCCGTGTCGCAATGGGCATCGATATGGATCATGCCCAGCGGGCGTTCGGCGGCGAGGGCGCGCAGGATCGGCAGGCTGATCGAATGGTCGCCCCCGCAGGTGAGCGGGCGGATGCCGGCGGCGTGGATGCGCTTGAAATCCGCCTCGATCTCCGCATGCGCGCCGGCGAGCTCGAACGGGCGGCGGATCCAGGCATCGCCGATATCGGCCACGCGCGCAGCCGCGAAGGGGCTCGCGCCGGTGGCCTGGTTGATGCGGCGCAGCAGCGAGGACTGGTTGCGCACCTCGCGCGGGGCGTGGCGGGGGCCGGGGCGGTTGGTGACGCCGCCGTCATAGGGCACGCCGACAAGGCCGATCTCCGGCGGGTCCGCCTCGAAATCCTCGCGATAGGGCAGGCGGAAGAAGCTCGCGAGGCCGGTGTAGCGCGGACGCTGCTGGGGATCGTCGGTGGTCATGCGGGGTCTCCTCGGGCGGCTGCGATTCGCGCGCGGGCGGGGCCTCGGCGGGCGCGTGGACGGAGTATGCACTGCCGGCGCACGGAGGCGAGTTCGGGAACGAGACGGTCGGGACGGAGCGGGCGGGCCGCGCTGTCCCGGCGCGGGACGGATCGGGCGCTGAGGCGGCGGTTCTTACGAGAGTCTTTCCGAAACCGGTTGATGGCGTATGAAGAAGCGGCGCGGGTCGGTCGAGGCCGGCCGCCGCGCCCCGGTTGAAGAAGTCGACCATTCGGTTTTTCGGCTCGCCAACTGGGGGATCCCGCCATGCTTCGCGCCGCTTTCGGAGCGCTCTTCGCGCTCTCGCTCGCCCTTCCCGCCGCCCGCGCGGAGGAGGCGCCGACCGCCTTCGAGGGCTTCTACGGGGGCCTGCAGGCGGGGGTGAGCGGGACGGATGTGACGCTCGTGCTGAACGGCGACGACTTCGACGAGATGACCACGCTCGGCGCCGAGGGTGGGGCCTTTGCGGGCTATGCGCTGCGCCGGGGGCGGTTCGTGGGCGGCGTGGAGCTCGATGCGGGCGTGGCCGGGGGGAGCGACCGCGCGGAGGCGCCGGGCCTCACCCTCGAGCTCTCCCAGCGCGCGGCCTTCGGGGTGAGCGCCATCGCCGGCGTGATCGTGGCGGGGCAGGACCCGGAGGGCACGCGCGACGGGGGCGAGGTGCTGCTCTATGCGCGCGCGGGCTACCGCGGGCTGCTGGCCGAGGTGGACGCCGGCGGCGACAGCGCGACGGATGTGTTCCACGGCCTGCGCGTGGGCGCCGGGGTCGGCTATGCGCTAACGGACCGGCTGAGCCTGCGCGCCGAGTACAGCCGGCTCGAATACCGCGACGGCAGCTACGGGCGGGGGCGGAGCACGCTGCGTGTCGGACCCTCCGGCAATCTCGTGAGCGTCGGGGTGCGCTTCGCCTTCTGAACGGGCGCCCGCGCCGAGGGTGGGTGCGGGCGCCGCTGACGGCTTGGCGGGGGCGGGCGCGGGCCACTAGGCTGGCCGGCATGACCGATCCCCGATTCATTCATCTGCGTGCCCGCTCCGCTTATTCGCTGCTGGAGGGGGCGATCCATGTGAAGCGTCTGGCGCCGATGGCGGCGGAGCTGGGCATGCCCGCGCTGGGGC
This sequence comes from Pseudomonadota bacterium, assembly GCA_039817245.1. GTDB lineage: Bacteria > Pseudomonadota > Alphaproteobacteria > Rhodobacterales > Rhodobacteraceae > Thermohalobaculum. Next base: position 14,745 of record JBCBWF010000071.1, read on the forward strand.
TTGCCGATACCGGCAACCTCTTCGGCGGGCTCGAATTTTCCGAGGCCTGCGCCAAGCTGGGCTTGCAGCCGGTGATGGGGCTCACGCTGTCGGTGGCGCCGGCCGAGGCGCGGCCCGGGGAGAAGCCGGTGCCGCCCGCACCCCTCGCGCTCTTCGCGCAGAACGAGGCGGGGTGGCTGAACCTGATGGCGCTGACCTCGGCGGCCTTTCTGGAGACGCCGGACAGCGCCGAGCCCTTCGTGCCGCTGGCAGCCCTCGGCGCGCATGCGGAGGGGCTAATCTGCCTCACCGGGGGTGCGGAGGGCCCGCTCGGCCGGTATCTCGCGACTGGCAAGACGAGCGCGGCGGAGGCGCTGACGGAGCGGCTGGCGGCGATGTTCCCGGACCGGCTCTATGTGGAGCTGCAGCGCCACGGCACGAACGGCGCCCTCCTGACACCGGCGGAGGCCGCGACCGAGGGCGGGCTGATCGACCTCGCCTATGCCAAGGACCTGCCGCTGGTGGCCACCAATGCCGCGTATTTCGACAAGCCCGAGATGTTCGAGGCGCATGACGCGCTGATCTGCATCGGCGAGGGGCGCTATGTGAACGAGGCGAACCGGCGGCAGCTGACGCCCGAGCACTGGCTGAAGCCGCCCGAGGCGATGCTGGAGCGCTTCGCGGACCTGCCGGAGGCGACCGAGAACACGGTGGAGATCGCCCGGCGCTGTGCCTATCGGCCGCTGAAGCACGCGCCGATCCTGCCGCGCTTCGCGGAGGACGAGGTGGAGGAGCTGCGCCGGCAGTCCCGCGAGGGGCTGGCCGCGCGGCTGGCGGCCATCGAGGCGGTGGCGCCGGTGGAGGAGTATGAGGCTCGGCTCGAATTCGAGCTCGGCATCATCGAGCGGATGGGTTTTCCCGGCTATTTCCTGATCGTGGCCGACTTCATCAAATGGGCCAAGGCCGAGGACATTCCGGTGGGGCCGGGGCGCGGCTCGGGCGCAGGCTCGCTGGTGGCCTATGCGCTGACGATTACCGATTTGGATCCATTGCGTTACGGCCTCCTCTTCGAGCGGTTTCTTAACCCTGAACGCGTGTCGATGCCGGATTTCGACATCGATTTCTGCCAGGATCGCCGGGAGGAGGTGATCGCCTATGTGCAGGAGAAGTACGGGCGGGACCGGGTAGCGCAGATCATCACCTTCGGTGCGCTGCTCTCCAAGGCGGCGGTGCGCGATGTGGCGCGGGTGCTGCAGCTTCCCTTCGCGGTGGGCGACCGGCTCTCCAAGCTGATCCCGATGGAGGGCGTGAAGCCGGTCTCGATCAAGAAGGCGCGCAAGGAGGAGCCGCGCTTCGAGGAGGAGGCCGCGCGCGACGAGACGGTGGGGGTGCTGCTGGATCTGGCCGAGAAGATCGAGGGGCTCTACCGCAACGCCTCCACCCATGCGGCGGGCGTGGTGATCGGGGACCGGCCGCTGACCGAGCTGGTGCCGCTCTACCGCGACCCGAAATCCGACATGCCGGCCACCCAGTACAACATGAAATGGGTGGAGCAGGCGGGACTGGTGAAGTTCGACTTCCTGGGCCTGAAGACGCTGACGGTGATCCAGAACGCGGTGGATCTGCTGAAGCTGCGCGGCGTGACGCTCGACATCAACGCAATCGCGCTCGACGACCCGGAGACCTATGCGCTCTACGGCCGGGCGGACACGGTGGGCGTGTTCCAGGTGGAATCGGCGGGGATGCGCGACGCGCTGCGCCAGCTTCAGCCCACGGTGATCGAGGATATCGTGGCGCTGGTGGCGCTCTATCGGCCGGGGCCGATGGAGAACATCCCGCTCTATTGCGACGTGAAGAACGGGCGCAAGAAGCGCCAGGGGATCCACAAGCTCATCGATCCGATCCTGGACGAGACGCAGGGCATCATCGTCTACCAGGAGCAGGTGATGGAGATCGCCCGCAAGATGGCGGGCTACTCGCTCGGCGGCGCGGACATGCTGCGCCGCGCGATGGGCAAGAAGATCCAGGAGGCGATGGACGCGGAGCGGCCGAAATTCCTGGCCGGTGCTGCCGAGAACGGGGTGGACGAGGCCAAGGCGGTCGAGGTCTGGAACCTGCTCGACAAGTTCGCGAACTACGGCTTCAACAAGTCCCACGCCGCGGCCTACGGGCTGGTGAGCTACCAGACCGCCTGGCTGAAGGCGAACCATCCGGTGGAGTTCATGGCCGCTGTGATGAACTGCGACCTGCACCTGACCGACAAGCTTGCCGTCTATGCCGAAGAGGTGCGGCGGGGCCTCGATATTGAGATCGTGCCGCCCTGCGTGAACCGCTCGCAGGCGCTGTTCAGCGTCAAGGACGGCAAGGTCGTCTATGCCCTGGGCGCGCTGAAAAACGTGGGCGCCGAAGCGATGCGGCTTCTGGTGGAGGCGCGCGGTGAGGCGGAGTTTGTCACGCTCTATGATCTGGCGCGGCGGGTGGACCTGAAGCGGATCGGCAAGCGGCCCATGGAAATGCTGGCGCGAGCCGGGGCGTTCGATGTGCTCGACCAGAACCGGCGGCGCGTGCTCGAAGGGCTCGA
>JBCBWF010000402.1:0-4633 GCA_039817245.1 Pseudomonadota bacterium
CGAGACAATGATGATCTGGCCCCAGAGGATCTTGGTGGCCTGTGTTGGCTGTGTCTTGATCGGCATGTCTTTTCCTTCCGGGGCAATGCTCAGATGCCGAGCCCGCGCTTGCGGCCAAGGCTCCAGTCGATCCCACCGCCTGGCGTCATCGTTCCCATCACGGTCTGGCCGAGATGGCGTTCGAGCTGGGGTTTCCATGGGACGAGTTCGAAGCCGAGGCCGTTATCGACCATGGCGAATCGGCCTGAGGCGAGATCGAGACGCCGGCGATAGGTTCCCGAGATGCGATCGCCTTCTGCAGAATTTCTGCGAGGCAAGCCTGTCTCGGCTTCGACACGCGCGGCCGCTGCGTCGAGCTCTCGTTTGCGCAACGTCTTCAGGAGATCGCGGGCGAAGGTGACGCGTCGTCCGTTCCTTGTCGCAAGCCCCTCGGCGACCAGGTGATCGGCGCGGCGCTCCAGGGCGTTGCGCACCTCGGCGCCGAAACCGCCCATGCTGAGCGGCGCCTGGGTCTTGGCGAGCTGCAGCCGGTCGAGCCAGGTCGCGCCGTTCGCACCGATCTGGGCTTCGAGGTTGAGATCGGAGCGGCCAACAAGGGCCAAACGCTGACGGCCGCCATCGTCCGAGCGCCAGACCCGCGTCTCGACGATCCCGCCTTCGGGCGTGTCGCCCGCGGCGTCGAGATCGCTGAAGCGCAGATGATGGACCCGGCCGTCCACGGCGTCGATCACGGCATAGGCCTCGCCACTTAACTCGTCATGGAGGCCACGTTCGACGAGTCTTCCCAGCACCGGGGCGTGAGGCGTGTCTTCAATGGCGAAGTCCGCTTGCGCGCGATCAGGTCCGCCCGCCATGGCGCGATGCATGGTCTTGATGATGTCGCCCCGGATGGAAAGTTCGCGCAACGTCTGTTGGGCGCCGGGCTTCAGCGACCACACGGTGGGGGCGAGCTTGTCGGCGAGGCCGAGCCGTTCGAGCGTCTGCGCGCGGCCGATCAGCAATTTGCGTAGTTCTGGATCGCGCGGCTCCGGCGACCCGGGACGCAGATCGGCAACGCCGGCACCGTCATCGGCAAGCCCTTGCAGCGCGCGGTCAAGACCCGTCCAGCGTTCGGCTGTCACCTCAGCCTGAAGTCCGGATGCGATCTCCTGCTCGGAGCGCGGCCCGAGCTCCAGTTCGACCAATTGCTCGGCGCGGCTGCGGAACCCTCGGCTGATATAGTCGCGGGCGATGACAAGGTCCTTGCCGTCGTCGGCGCGGCCCCGCACGAGAACATGGATGTGCGGATTGTCTGTGTTCCAGTGATCGACGCCGATCCAGTCGAGCTTGGTGCCAAGATCGCGCTCGGCCTCATTCATCAGGTCGCGCGTGTAGGCGCGCAGGTCTTCAAGGCGGTCGGCGTCTTCGGGTGAGACGATGAAGCGGAAATGATGCCGATCCTCTTCGCAGCGTTCGGCGAAGGCGCGATCATCTACGCTGTCCGCTTCGGCGTTGAACATGCCCGCATCACGCCCGTCGCGGGTCACACCCTCACGCTTGAGATAGGCGATGTGCTTGGCGAGCGGGGCGGAACGGAAACGTGCGCCACGATGACGGACGACGCGCGCCTTGATGACGACGCGCCGCTGGGTGCGTGACAGTCCGCGCGCTGCGCCGGCGAATCGGCCACGACCGAATCGCGATCCGCGCCCGCGTCCCTTCGAACCGCCCAGCTTGTATCCGGTGTGTCCGGCCTTGCGGGCGGCGCCCATGACCTGGCCGACAAAGCTTTGCGCCTTGCGGACGCTTGTCCCCTTGTTGCGGATGCGCCCAGGCCGGATGCGCATGTCATTGTCGCGGTCGCTCATGACAAGGTGTCCGCTTGGAAGCGTGCGGCACGGTGAATCCCGCGTGGAAACAGTGGGTTGGGCCGTAGGGCGGCACTGCGCCCATGACTGCGGTGGGCGAAATGCCCAACAACAACAACGACATAGCGCGCATCCGTGCCGCGCCTTTTATCTCGCCCTCCCGTTGTTGTTGCGCCTTCCGTCCCCGTCGTTCCTCCCGGAAGCTCGCCATCGCGCGACGGACTGCGCGAGAGTGCGATCACCGGGGTCATCGCTGATCCCCGGTTCCATGTGGCGGGAAAAGGCTGTCGAAAGCGCCCGATGTGTGCGGAGGATATGCATCTGTACCGCTGCCGGAATGCGTTTCGTCAGCAGCCGATTGTCGATCATCATGCGCGGCGAAGAGTGGCGCCGTGCGCCAATCCACGGTCAGAATTGCGCTCGGTTCTCGCCGTTCTGCTGCAACCGACGCGGCGAGGAGCGGCGCCAGCGCCGCAACATAATCGCGGGTTTCTCGGGGCAACGGTCGGCCTGTAGCTAGATGTTCGGCATAGCGTGTCGGTCCCGCATTGTAGGCGGCGAGGAAGCCCGGCGATCCGAAGCGGTCGTGCAGTTCACGGAGATAAGCGGCGCCCGCCAGAATGTTGTCGCGGGGATCGAACGGATCGCGCCCCAGACCGTAACGCGCGCGCAGCTCATCCCAGGTATCGGGCATGATCTGCAGCAACCCCATCGCGCCTTTTTCGCTGACGGCGCGCACGTCGCCGGCGCTTTCCCTGCGCATGACCGCGAGGATCCAATGCGCCGGGACGCCGAAGCGCTGCGCAGCTTCGGCGATATAGGCAGCATAGGAATTGCCGCCTTGTTCCGTCCTGGAGGACGCGGTCTCTGCTGATACGGTGTGAGAGACAACCACGCCGGAGAGCAGACCGCAGAGGAGGAACTTCGCCATAATAGCGCAGCGCCGAGACGGTCTAGCCGCGCTCATCGCGTTTCTCGGGACGCTTTGCAGGGCGGTTCCAATAGAGCGCCCAATGTCCGTCCTCGGTGTCGGTCTTGAAGAGATTGGCGCGGATCGGAAATGCGAAGGTCGGGTCGTCGATCTGCAAAGAGATGTATTCGCCGGCTTTCTCGCCGGTGCGTTTCCAGCCGGCGCCGATCTCCGGTCCGTCGTGATCGCCGTGATGGATGCGATAGTCGGGCGCGTTTTCGCTGTCCGACGATGTTGCCGGGACGAGGGTGAGTTCTCGGTAGAGAATGAGCGTGTGAAGGCGTCCGGTGAAGCCGGTTTCTGTGCGGGTGAATTGACCGATCTGAGCCATGGGGCAGTTCCTTTCATTTGCGGTCGGAAGAATTTTCGAGAGCGTCGGCGTCGTGATCGGCGCGCCAGACATAGTGGCCGTCGCCGTCTTCATCGGTGAGGATCGGAACGGCGCGTCCGATCACGCCGTCCGCCGGGAGTGCGCCGAAATAGCGACCGTCGAGACTGTCGGGATGGCTTGGATTCAGGAGGAAGAGTTCCGTCTTGGCGACGATATGGCAGCCCTGCCAAACGGGCAGCGCACGGCCGAAGCGGTCGAGCGGCTGGGCCTGCGCCAGGGTGATGTCGTCGACAGTGACAGCGGCGCCATCACGGCAGACAAGCTGTCCGGGAAGCGCGGCGATATGCTTGAGGAGCGGCACGCCTTCGGGCAGGTAGCCACGCTCGTCGAGATAGATCGCAAGCGATTTCGGCGGATCGACGACGACTAGATCGCCGACGACAAGATCGTTGTCCGATGCGACGGCGTAGAGTCCAATGGGCGCGCTCGCGGACGCGTTCCAGATCAGCTTAGGGCTGACATGAACGAAGGCCAGTCCGCCGATCGCGAGCACCGAGAAATAGGTCGTCATGACGTAACCGAACCGGGTCATGACACGCTCCCCGTCGACGCGGCGCGCAATGTCAGTGGATCGGGCGGACAGGCTTGGCGCAGGAGCCAGGCGCGATGTTGAGCGGCTGTGTAGCCGCGCGGCTCCAGGCCTGCAGACAGCCTGTTGTGAACGTGCCGCCAATAGTCCGGCGCGGCGTCGGCCGGGTCGATGCCGAGCGCTTCGATCTCGTCGGTGAACTGAAGGACCCGTTCGACCTTGGGCCAGCCGGACTGGCGCAGCAGACTGTCGCCGCCGGGCGTCACCTGCGGCACGGTCGCATAGGGCTCGCCAGCGCGGGGCACGCGCAGGATGTCGATCCGGCTTTCCGCCGTACCGAAATCATTTGCATGCCAGCGGACGAAGGCGAAGACGGCGCCGGGATCGAAAGCGACGGTGCTGCGGCTACGGCTCTGGATCGTTGCCCGCACGATCCGGCCGAAGCGAATCCAGTGCTCGATCTGCTTCTCGATCCAGACGAGTTCGACAGTGGCGCCGCCGCTCATGAGCGGGCCTTCCGTGCATAGGCGGGCGAGATCGCTGCATGCCGCTTGGCGGGCAACACCTCGTCGCCCGTGTCGTCCGAGGTCGAGTTCTTCTCTCCCCGGCTGACCCAGGCTTGCAGATCCTCGATCGCGTAGACGACGCGCCCGCCGATCTTCGAGTAGCGTGGTCCCGTGCCATACGTGCGGTGTTTTTCGAGCGTTCGGCCCGACAGGCCAAGAAAGCGAGCCGCTTCGGGCGTTCTCAGATAGCGCGGGGGAAGTCCGGCATTTGGATCGGGCATGGGTCGCGTCTCCGGTTAGGCCATCCCGCTGCGGGAAGCGCGGGACTGTCGGAGACGAGAAAAGCGTAAGATGCGCGCCGGGAGGGATGACGATCAGCGTGCGGCGAAA